>CAZIXY010000108.1:0-10091 GCA_964543315.1 uncultured Desulfobacteraceae bacterium
AAATGCTTGATCCCAATAAGACAATTATTCAGGAAGTGTATCAGGTCGTCCCCCAGGAGACTATCGGTTTTGTAAGGGGGGTTTGCGGCGCATTTCTCTTTTCCGGAGACGATGTGGACGGTTTGACAGGCACGCTTTCCGGCGGTGAAAGGGCCCGCGTCTCACTTGCGAAGCTCCTCGTCAAGCCGGGGAATCTCATGGTGATGGATGAACCGACAAATCACCTGGATATATCATCTTCGGAAACCCTCATCGACGCACTGGCGGAATACGAAGGGACCCTGCTGTTTGTCTCTCACAATCAGTCTTTCATTAATCGGCTGGCTACAAAAATCTGGGACATGACAAAGGGGAAAATTTTCGAATATCCGGGTAATCTGGACGAATACTATGATCATATCTTAAGGACAAAGACCAGCCAAGGTAAAACGGAGAGGGTTTCTGAAAAGGAATCCTTAAGGACAATGCCGGATCGAGGCCATGGGGCTGAAAAAGTTCATGAAAGAAAAAAACTGAACAAAAAGGCACTGAAAAAGGAAAGGGCTGAAAAACGCAGGTTACTTCGCGAAAGGCTAAAACCGCTCCAGGATGAATTGGAACATCTGGAAGAAAAAATATCCGAACAGGAATCAAGACAAAAAGATCTTGAAAGTATACTCGCTGACCCTGAGGTTTTTAAGGACAGCAAAAAGAGCGTACGTTTGCTTAAAGAATACCACGATGTAAAGGAAGAACTTGACACATTGATCCTGAAATGGGAACAATGCCAGGAAAATTTGGCATCCGCCCGAAAAACAACGGGCTAATAAAAAACCGCCACCGGAAATATACCGTAAGCGGTCGGTAAAAAAATGCCTCCTATCAGGTTGCTTCCACGGCTAATTCACATACCTTATCCGTTGTTTCCTCGAGCCTCTGGATAAGGGATCTGATCAGCCCTTTCAGCTGTGGGGAAATTGTGTCGTAATCCCTGACAAGATGTGAGGTATCCAGAACTCCCAACCTGACAGGCCCGTCAGCAATAACGGATGCGGTTCGCACACCTTTTCCCGGCTCTAACAAGAGCAATTCCCCAAGAATATCTCCCTCTTTAAGAGTGTATACAGTGACATTGCCCTTAGCCGTTTTCTTTTTTACTCTCAACTGTCCTTCGAGAACCAGATAAACCCAGTCACCCTTGCTTCCTTCCTCGATGACAACCGTCTTGTCCGGGTATTCTTCCTCATTGGCGACATATGCATAAACCAGTTGATCAACTGCCATCTCTGAAAACTCCTGCTACGATCTCATAAAAAAACCGAGCGTCTTTCTGTTTTCCCCGTCCATCTCTTCAAACTGCATACCCATCATAATTCTTCCAAGAGTTCGGTCCATCTTAACAGTTTGTATCTTGGCCTTAAATGTCAATTTTTTATTTGTGGGCAGCAGCATGGTTACGAAAAATGAATCTCCTGCCTCATGAGAAAAATTGATAGCGTTTTTGGATCTGACTTCTATCCCCACGCCATTGAGGCTGATATCTTTAACCCGACCGCCTAAACGAAATTCCTTCGAAGAATTTACAGGCCGGTAGATGCACTCCTGGTCCAATTCCTTTCTGTAATAATACCTTTGAGAAGTCCCCGGCTCTTCCTTCTTGGCCTTTTCCTTAATCCTCTGTCTTTTGGCAGTGAATTGAGCTACGAGTTGGTTCATGCGGACAAGGCGCTGCAAAGCCTGATTGACGACATATTTGATAACCGGCGGCATCTCTTCATATTCCTTTTTAAGAGTCGAAGGATGCCATACCTCCAGTTCCGAATCCTCAAGCGCCCTTGCAGAGGCGGTCCGTGGTTCTTCGCCTCTGTTCAAAAAAGTCATCTCACCAATTATCTCACCTCGCCCGAGTGTTGCCAGAGGGATTTCTTTTCCCCTGGATTCGTTGAATATACGAACCTTGCCTTTAACAACCTTATAAATGGAGATACCGTAATCACCTTCCTTTATGATCAACTCTCCCCTTTTATATTTAAGGCTGACAATCGGGGGCATTTTCCCTTTGCCGTTCGCAACCAATGCTTTTGTCCTCTTTTGGTATTAAATAGTAATTATTTAATTTATCAGCTTCTTTTCAATAAGTCACCATTTTTTTTGGCCCATTCTTTTTCGATATCTAAATCAGAAGCTTTTCATTTCACTACCTGAAAAATGATGAAAAATATGATAAAAGAAATTGTTTGCCTAATTAATAAAAGAGTTCACGCTCAAAAATGCTGATGAGCCCGTGCAACAAAACCTTTGAAATTTAGAAACCAAGGAGTCAAACAGGCAGGTGAAAGCTTCCCGGCTAATTAAAACAATAAAGGCTCATCCGGATTTCCGCGACGCGTTCGTGTATCACCGTTACATCCCCCCGCGCCGACCGGTCTATGGCCCGAAACCGACCTTTCATAATGACATTATGGAAACGATGAAAAAAGCCGGGTTTGGCAGGCTTTACAGTCATCAAGTCGAAGCTATCCGCCATTTGAGAAAGGGTTCAAATGTCCTGGTCACCACACCCACGGCCAGCGGCAAAAGCCTGATATACAATCTTATTGCCTTAGAGAAAATCCTGCATAATCAAGATACCAGGATACTGTACCTCTCCCCGTTGAAAGCGCTCGAACAGGATCAGCTAAAAAATCTTGGCGTGTGGCTGGCCGGGATCAAGGAGACAAAAATTTCCGCGGAGATCTACGATGGGGATACATCGCCCTACAGGCGAAAGAAAATTCGAACAAACATACCCAATATCCTATTCACCAACCCTGACATGCTCCATCGCGGCATTCTTGCCTATCACCAAAACTGGGAAAGACTTCTTCAAAACCTCTCGTTTGTCATTCTGGACGAGGTCCATACCTACCGCGGAATCTTCGGATCTCATGTAAATCAGGTACTGCGGAGGCTGAAAAGGCTCTGCAGGCTCTGCGGTTCCAATCCCCGATTTATTTTGCTGTCCGCCACCGTAAGCAAAGCTACTGCCTTTGGAGAGAGCCTGATCGGAGACCATCTTGAAATTGTGCAATCAGTGGGTTCGCCCAGGTCCGGACAGCATTTCCTTTTTCTCAATCCGGAAGGAACCAGTGCCAATTTTTATGCGGCCAAGCTTTTTGTGAACTGCATCCGTAACGGCTTCAGGACCATTGTCTTTACCCAGTCAAGAAAGGTTACGGAATTGATGCATGTCTGGGCCGGGCAATTGTCCCCTGAGCTCGCTGAAAGGATAAGCTCCTACCGGGCAGGTTTTATGCCCCAGGAAAGGAGGAGGATTGAAAAAATGCTTGCCACCGGAGTGCTTCTCGGAGTCATCTCCACCAGCGCCCTTGAGATGGGCATCGATATCGGGTACCTGGATATCTGCCTTCTTGTCGGTTACCCCGGCACCATTATGAACACATGGCAAAGAGGGGGGCGAGTGGGCCGGTCAGGGAAAGAATCCGTTGTCATACTCATCGCAAAACCGGATGCCCTGGATCAATACTTCATGAAACACCCGGATGATTTTTTCGACCGATCGTTCGAAGCCGCCGTCCTGGACCCAAACAACCCTTATGTAGTCGAGGCCCACCTGCCCTGCGCGGCCGCAGAAAAACCGATCACCCCGGAAGATAGTGCATACTGGCCCGAGGATCTTTCAGCACATCTTGATAAACTTGAAGAACAGGGGATCTTGCAGCGCTCTGCCGATGCGGAACCCGTATGGTTTTCCCCAAAACGTAACCCCCAGCTTTATGTTAATATGCGCTCTGCCGGGGAGACTTTCACCATTTTTGAAAAAGAGACGGGACAGGCCATTGGCAGTATTGACGGAACCAGGGCGTTCAAGGAATGTCATCCGGGGGCCGTCTATCTTCACAGGGCCAATCAATATTTGGTTGACCGACTGATTATTGAAAAAAGGGATGTCGTGGTTCACAGGTCGAATCTCAAGTACTTCACACGAACCAGGAGCGAAAAAGAAACAGAGATTCTCAAGATACATAAAACCAGGCCGGCCGGACAGTTTTTAGTCCGCCTCGGGGATCTAAAGGTCACCGAAACGGTAACGGGTTTTGAAAAAAGGGCGTTGCCGGGACAGGAGTTGATGGGAGTCTTTCCCCTGGACCTGCCTCCTCAAACATTTGAAACCATCGGCATCTGGGTAGAGATTGAACCAGCCTTGAAAAAATATGTCGAGGAAAAGGGACTCCATTTCATGGGGGGGATCCATGCCATAGAACACGCGGCCATAGGCATTTTTCCCCTGTTTGCCCTCTGTGACAGGAACGACATAGGGGGTATCTGCTATCCCCACCATGACCAGGTCGGCAAAAGCGCCATCTTTATATATGACGGTTACCCCGGAGGGGTCGGACTGGCGCAAAGAGGCTTCGAAATCATCCTGGAGCTGCTTGAAAAAACCCTGCTTCACGTGAGAAGCTGTGAATGTGAGGAAGGGTGTCCCTCATGCATCCACTCCCCGAAATGCGGCTCCGGAAACAAACCGCTGGATAAGCGGGCGGCCTTAACCATACTGGAAGGTCTCCTCGGCTATATTCCCTTAAGTCAAATATCAAAAGAAGAAGAAAACACAATGGAGGCACCTTTGAAGGAAAGTGAAAGCAAAGATAAGACCCACAAAAAGCCCAGAGTCCTTTTCCTGGACCTGGAAACACAGAAAAGCGCGCAAGATGTAGGAGGCTGGCAAAATGCACACCTTATGAGGGTATCGGTGGCCGTCATTTTTGATACAGCTGACGAGCGTTTTTATGTCTTTCCTGAAGACAAAATTGAGGATCTCCTGAACACCCTTAAAGACGCGGACTTGATCGTCGGATTCAATATCAAAGGATTTGACTACAAGGTACTGGGTGCCTATTCACATAATGACCTCGCTTCTCTGCCTACATTTGACATATTAGAAGATATCTACAACCGGCTCGGCTTCCGGTTGAGTCTGGATCATCTGGCGACAGAGACCTTAAAACGCGGTAAAACGGCGGATGGTCTTCAGGCCCTGGAATGGTTCCGTCAGGGTGAAATGGAAAAATTGACCGAATACTGCAGGCAGGATGTCATTGTCACCAGGGATCTTTTTCAGTACGGCCTTGAAAACGGTCACCTCATCTATAGAGAAAAACGGTCTGAAAGACGGCTGAGGCTCCCGGTTGATTGGAACCTGGATTAGTTGATGAAATAAAATCGCTGTTCGATTTTATGTCTGTATCGTCTAGGTGCCCGTTCCCTACTGAGTTTAGACGTCAGTCTTTTATTGTAATGCGCAGGGTGTACTAAAACTCCCTCCCCCTCGAAGGGGGAGGGTTGGGGTGGGGGTGAAAACCCCAGGATATTGATCTGTTGCCTCTGGAGAAATGATCGCCAAATGATAAGCCTGCTTAAGAATCTCATAGATATTATTTATCCGCCGCGATGTCCTATCTGCGGCGAATTTCTCAATAAGGGCCCTTTGAAAAACGGTGACAAGTCCCTATCCTTCTGCCCGACCTGCGTTACCGGTTTCCGGAAGATCTCCTCTCCTCTTTGTTCCATTTGCGGCAGGCCATTTGCTGAAGGAACGGATGAGGATCACCTGTGTGAAGACTGTTTAAGGAAAAGGCCTTTATACAAGGCGGCTCGTGCGCCATACGTCTATGACGGTCCCCTGATGACCGCCATTCACCAATTCAAATATGGGGGAAAGAGTTACCTTGCCGATTCTCTAGGCCCGTTTCTTTCAGAATTTGCGCAAAGCTGGCTCAATAAACCCGACGATCTCCTGACCGTACCCGTTGCCCTCCATAAAAAGAGATTGAGGGAAAGGGGTTTCAATCAGAGCCTCCTATTGGCGAGACACGTGGCCGGACGTTTGCACACGGAACTGGACTTCTTGTCCCTGAGAAGGGTAAGATACACATTACCCCAGACCGGTCTTGGAAGAGAAGAGAGACGAAAAAATGTCAGAGATGCCTTTACGCTTGAGAATCCGGGGGGCTTTAAGGACAGGCCGATCCTCCTTATCGACGATGTGGCCACCACCGGAAATACACTGAATGAATGCGCCCGGGTTCTGAAAAAGGCAGGGTGCAAGGATGTCTTCTGCCTGGTCCTGGCAAGAACGGCGAGCTTTTAAAATGGGAGATGCACGTGGAGAACTACCATCAGAAAATAAAAACCCTGGAAGAAACAAAAGCCCAATGCGAAAAGATTAAGGCTTCAGGTAAAAGAGTGGTCTTTACCAACGGGTGTTTTGACCTGCTCCACCCGGGACACACCCGTTATCTCTGCACCGCACGGGAATTAGGTGATCATCTTGTCGTCGCTGTGAACAGCGACCGCTCCGTCAGGGTCATCAAGGGGCCGAAGAGACCCATCCTGCCCGCAGAGATAAGGGCCGAGCTGCTTGCAGCCCTCATGTGCGTGGACACCGTCTTTATCTTTGACGAGGATAACCCCTTGAATGTGATCCAGCGATTAGTACCGGATGTGCTCGTCAAGGGCGGTGATTGGGCAAAGGATGAGATCATCGGATCGGACGTGGTCAGAAAGGCCGGTGGAGAGGTGAAAAGGATTCCATTTGTTGAGGGTTTCTCGACAACAGACATCATCGAAAAAATTCAGGATCTTTAGCCTTTTCCCTCCACTTATACGAGACGCCTTAGGAGGAAGGCGGAGCGGATTGACTCAATCAAAAAGGACCTGAGAGAGGTGGTTGCCAGATTGCCCCAAGTTTGATAAGTATCATAAATGCATTGTCTTAGGCGTTAGGCCTACGGCTGCTTCCAAATATGCGCCCATAGCTCAGCTGGATAGAGTGACGGACTACGAATCCGTAGGTCGCAGGTTCGAATCCTGCTGGGCGCACCATTTATTCTAAAGGGGACACTATAGGATTGTCCCCTTGTTTCTTAGGAGGTGAAATGGATTTAACACAGACACGGTATGAAATTGATAATGGTGTGGGACTGGTCACACTGAACCGTCCCGACAAGATGAACGCCTTTACGCCAACAATGCGAAAGGAGCTCATCGAGATATTTAACGAGGCCGACAGGGATGACTCTGTCCGGGTGGTCGTGGTGACTGGCGCCGGGAAAGCCTTTTGTGCCGGCTTCGATCTGTCCGGCGGCGGTTCGACCTTTGACCTTTCCGAACAACAGGGGCGAAAAGTCCTCATCAGTGAATATCGCGACGGAGGCGGCCAGACGACCCTTGCAATATTTAAATGCCGGAAACCGGTCATCGCGGCCATGAACGGTCATGCGGTAGGCCTCGGCATCACAATGACGCTTGCCATGGATATGCGGATCGTGGCCGATGACGCCAAGATCGGTTTTGTCTTTGCGAGGAGGGGCGTGCATCTGGAGGCCTGTTCATCCTGGTTTCTGCCCCGCATTGTGGGCATCTCAAAGGCCGCGGAACTCGTATATACCGGCCGCGTTTTCCGTGCCGAGGAAGAAAAATCCTCCGGACTTTTCAATTACGTGCTGCCGTCAGACCAGGTGCTGCCAAAGGCCATGGCAATTGCACAAGAGATAGCAGAAAACACCTCGGCGATATCGGTGGCCCTCAGCAAGGGGCTTCTCTGGCATGGGCTGGGCGAACTGGATCCCCAGTCGGCCCATCTTATTGAATCGCGCTCCTTTTTCTGGGCCGGCCAGCAGAAGGACTCCTACGAGGGCATCCAGAGCTTCCTGGAAAAACGGGCTCCCAGGTTCACGATGAGACCGTCGTCCGACATGCCCGATTTCTATCCATGGTGGAAGGAACCTAAGGTTTAGGGTGCGTTGGCTGGATTTAGAGGCCGAGGTAGGTTTTGCGGATGACCTCATCCTGGAGCAGCTGTTCGCCGGTGCCCTCACCGATAATTTTGCCGGAGGAAAGGACATAGTTGCGGGTAGCCATTTTAAAGACCGTGCTGACATCCTGCTCCACAAGAAGGACTGTGATTCCCGTATTACTGATCTCTCCTATTTTTTCAAAGACCTCCTTCCTCAGGATGGGGGCCAGTCCCGTAGAAGGCTCATCAATACACAACAGTTTGGGCTCCGACATCAAAGCCCTTCCGATTGCAAGCATCTGCTGCTCCCCGCCGGAGAGGGTCCCTGAAATTTGATTTGATCGCCCTTTAAGTGCAGGAACTGAGCATCATTCAAATTTGTTTTGTGTATTTCAACTTCTCAACATTTTGTGCTCAGATCGGATTCAGGCAACAGCCTGTTAAGATGTGACCCTAATTTATTATTGACTTAAGACACCTTTTTTGTTTAATTAATTTAAATAACTACCTTCTATTAACCTCTATACGGGAGGTTGCCTTATGGAAAAAACCCTCAAAATCATGAAAAGTAGAAGCATTGCAATCGTGCTGATTACCCTGGCATTTGGCATTCTGTTCCTGCCCTTTACTGCCTCGGCCGTGGTGGACTGGACAAAAGACGATGCCAACAACCCCGTGCTTGAAAGGGGAAGTTCCCCCGCATGGGACGATGAAGAGATAGAACGCCCGTGCGTCATCAAAGACGGTTCTACCTTTAAGATGTGGTATACGGGTTTCGATGGAACAACCAGGGCAGTAGGATATGCCTATTCATCTAACGAGACCGGCTGGAGCAAATATGGCTCCAACCCTGTTTTTCAGCCCGGAGCGTCCGGCAAATGGGATGAAGAACATGTCGGCCTGTCCTGGGTCATCCTGGATGGAAGCACCTACAAGATGTGGTATGCGGGAACCGACGATCCCAATTGTAATACAGATATCCAGATAGGCTATGCCACCTCTCCCGATGGAACCACATGGACCAGGCCCGACCCGAACAACCCCGTCCTGCCAAAAGGCAGTGCCAATGACTGGGATAAACATGGAGCGATGTTCCCGACAGTCATCTACGATGCAAGTGGTGTCAGCCCCTATATGATGTGGTACGTAGGCTTTAATGATACCGCACAAATCGTTGGAATAGGTTTTGCCGGATCCAGTGACGGGATTAACTGGTCCAAATATGATAATCCCAGCACAACGACCGATCCCTATGCCAACAGCGATCCTGTCTTTGAGACAGGCCAGGATGGCTCCTGGCATGGCGAGATCCTGCACTCCCCATGCATCATAAAGGAAGACAGTGTCTACCGCATGTGGTTTACAGGTGAGGATAATGACTATAAAGATACGATAGGATATGCCTATTCCATAGACGGCATTAACTGGCGGCAATACGACGGCAACCCTATAATAATGGAAGGCGGGTCGGGCGCCTTTGATGAGAACGACGCGGGTGATCCCATGGTGCTGAAGGACGGCACGACCTATAAGATGTGGTATCGAGGGGACAACGGCAGCGATGTCACGTCCTTCGGCTATGCCACATCCTCCGCCTACCAGGGAAGCCAGCCTGCAATCAATTATGCGGGTATCGCTACCCTCAACAGGTCGTCAGGAATGCATATTATGACGTATCTCATCCCTGAGGGTCCCGGCCCGCTCGACATCAATGAACTCAAAGTGGAAGGGCCAAGCACTTTTTCTTATACCTTCTCGGATTCGGAATTAACCAACTGGATGGGAACCCAGTTTATAGGAATATCACAGCCAAAAGCCACCGTTGACAGCGGTACATACACATACACAGTGAAAACGAACAACGGACAGACAGCCACAAAAGTGCTAAACCTGACTTCATCCACCATATCCGTTCCTGAGGACGGCTCAGGCGCGGGTCAACTGGATCGGGCCGTCAATGACGGGTCCTGGAATCCTGCAAATCAGGTATATGTTGGGAACTCGACCCCCAACTTCAGATGGAAACCCACGAACGGCAATACCGCGGGCTACTACTACAGGGTGAGGGTATTCAGCTGGGATTATGGTGCCTGGTGGTACGCTTCCGAACTCCAGGAAGGAACGGAAACGGACGGGAGAGGCTACATGTATGTCCAGGTCCCTGCTGGTATGCTGAAGGATAACACTCCCTATCACTGGTTAGTCGAGGTCATGGACACAAATGACGCGTGGAGCGCCCACAACAGGGCCTGGAGTGACTGGCGCCACATCTATACCGGGACAAAAAGCGTGACGGCTGATTTCCTGATTG
>CAZIXY010000109.1:0-10090 GCA_964543315.1 uncultured Desulfobacteraceae bacterium
TTTTGGATTGTATGCTGAAGCTCCTTGCTCATCCTTTCAATGGCGTCCGCGTCCCTGTCTCTCATATCTCTCGGCCAATCCGACCAGGGTCTGCCGCCCAACTGTGTTTTCAGAGCCGCGAAAAGTGCGAAATCATCCAGCCAGTAGGAATGAAGAGAACAGAATTCTTCGTAACCGGATGGCACGGTTGACCTTTCGAAACGTTCATAGGCCTTGTTCAGCAATGTATTTTTAAAAGCGCTGACCTTTCCATAATCGACCCGCCCGGCTGAGAAACCGGGTGCTGAAACCAGGTCCTCTTTGAGGAGCCAGCCATCCTCGACCAAAATCTCGGGGCTTATGAGCAATGGATTAAATCCAAAGGCCGATATGCTGTGGTAAGGTGAGAAACCATGCTCGATGTCTGTGGGATTAAGCGGAAGGATTTGCCAGTAAGACTGTTTTGTCTCTGCCAAAAAGTCCACAAAAAGGTAGGCTCCCGGTCCCAGGTCGCCGATTCCAAAATCCGACGGCAGTGAGGTTATGTGAAGCAGTATGCCGCTTCCTCTTGTATCCATGTTCGATCCTATATGTATGAATGACCGGTTTTGACTGGGGAGCAAGTCCCATTCTTGGGGCGAGCTATCAGCAGCAAAAGGTATTAAAGAATCCCCTGCATTCGCCTCCCATAGGTATATAGTTTAGTATTAACGGCTCAGCATGGAACTCTTCTCCAGGTCGCATCTGCTCCTACGCTGCAAGCGGCCCTCCCTGCGGCTTGCTGGAACAGGAGGAAGTTGATACCATGAGGCCGTAGCAAAGCAGCCCGCGAATCGGGCCGCAGCACACAGAGGTGGTTTCTTATCCGAAAGATGCGACCTTACGAAGAATCCCATACCTTCGCCTTCAATAGGTATATGTTTTATTATAAACAGTTCGGCATGGTACTCTTTTTAATGACAGGCAAGCATTCAGCAGCCTGCCATAAGAACGGCAGGTAAACATTCAGCAAAAACAAAATAAGAGGTTGGCTGAGTGCTGATCGCTGAAAGCTCCATTCAGAAATAGAATATTTCTGGATGGTCAAGCGGCTCAGCATGGAACTCTTCTCCAGGTCGCATCTGCTCCTACGCTGCAAGCTCCATCCGGAAACAGATTGTTTTTGGATGGCCATGTATGTTTTGTTGAGCATATCTTCCAAGCACACCAACCACGTATTCGTTGTAAATGAATTTCACAATTGAAATTTTTTCGTCAATTGAGGGCATTAAGTGGGTTCTTTCTCCCATTCAAGATAAACGACTGCAAGTGGCGGCAGTGTAAGATTGAGACTGTAAGGCCGGGCATGGCAGGGAATTCTCTCGGCCTGGATAACTCCCAGGTTTCCCTGGCCGCTTCCACCATAGTACGTACTGTCACTGTTTAAAGCTTCTTTCCAGACACCTCCCCTTGGTGCGCCTAACTTGTAGCCATAATGTGTAACCGGCGTAAAGTTGCATACAACAAGCATAATATCCTCCGCAGACCGGCCCTTGCGGATAAAACTGAGCACACTCTGCTGTGAATCATTGCAGTCAATCCACTCAAATCCCGCAGATTCAAAGTCGAGTTCATAAAGGGCAGGGTTGTTTATGTAGAGGCCGTTCAGGTCCTGGATCCACTGCTTCAATCCCGAATGGGAATCGTATTTGAGGAGGTGCCACTCAAGACCTTCCTCGTGATGCCATTCGCTCCACTGGCCGAATTCTCCACCCATAAAAAGAAGTTTTTTTCCGGGCTGAGCGTACATATAACCGTATAACAGCCTCAGGTTGGCGCATTTTTGCCAGTCATCGCCCGGCATCTTTCCCAGAAGGGAGCCTTTACCATGAACGACTTCGTCATGAGATAACGGCAGAATGAAGTTTTCATGAAAGGCATACAGCATTCGAAAGGTTAGCCTGTCGTGGTGATATTTTCTGTAGATTGGGTCCCTGGACATATATGAGAGGGTATCGTGCATCCAACCCATGTCCCATTTCATACCGAAGCCTAACCCGCCAAGATAGGTGGGACTCGAAACCATGGGCCAGTCGGTGGATTCTTCCGCAATGGTCTGGATGTCAGGCAGGTCCTGGTATGCGACTTCGTTGAGCCGTCTCAGAAAGGAGATGGCCTCCAGATTCTCACGCCCCCCAAATTCGTTCGGTATCCATTCGCCTTTTTTTCGGGAGTAATCCAAATAAAGCATGGACGCCACCGCATCCACACGAAGGCTATCCGCATGATACACCTTCAACCAGAAAAGGGCACTGCTGATAAGAAAACTCCGTATCTCGTTTCGGCCGTAATTAAAAATCAGGCTTTCCCAGTCCGGATGAATCCCTTTTTGCGGATCAGAGTGTTCGTAAAGATGTGTTCCATCAAAAAATCCGAGCCCGTATTCATCGTTTGGAAAATGGGAAGGAACCCAGTCCAAGATCACGCCAATTCCGTTTTGGTGAAGACAATCGATCAAATGCATAAAATCCCGGGGTTCGCCGTATCTGCTTGTCGGCGCAAAATACCCCAGAGTCTGATACCCCCATGATCCGTAAAAGGGGTGCTCCATAACGGGCAGGAACTCGACGTGCGTAAAATTCATTTGCTTCATATATTCAACAAGCCTTTGCGCCAGTTCGCGGTACGTTAGCGAACGGTTATCCTCCCCCGGAACACGCATCCACGAACCCAGATGGACTTCATAGACGGCCATGGGTGCACCGGAGCTGTTACGGGTGTTCCTGTCCCGGGTCATCCACTCAGCGTCTTCCCATGTGTATTCCAGATCCCATACAATGGATGCGGTCCTGGGTGGCAGCTCACAGTAAAATGCAAAGGGATCGGCCTTTTCCACTTCATACCCATTGTAACGGGAAAGGATGCTGTATTTATAATAGGCACCTTTCTCTACTCCGGGGATAAAGCCTTCCCAGATCCCGGAAGAACCTTTCGGACGGAGAAGATGGCTTGACTTATTCCACGCGTTAAAATCACCGATGATGGAAACACGTTTCGCGTCAGGGGCCCAAACTGCAAAATAGGTCCCATCTTTTCCATTTTTCTTTAGTGTATGGGAGCCCAATTTGTCATAGAGTTTGAAATGGCTTCCTTCGTTAAACAGGTAGATGTCATCTTCCGTCAGGAAGGTGACGTCGTACCGCACCCCCTCTTTTTGAATTTTTCGTTGTTCTGGTTTTTCCCCAAGCTCTGTGTTTTCGCGTATCATCAATTCTCTCCCGGGCGGGATTCACTTATTACCTGAACGGTTCCGAGAAGACCGCAAACATTCCCTAATACCAAGTATTATTCCTTTAAAACACTTTCATAAAGCTTTTTATAATTTTTTGCCGAGCTTTCACAGGAAAAGTCTTTTTGCATGCTGTTGGCAACAATTTTTTCCCAGATACTTTTTTTGTCGAAGGTCTTTACGGCCTCCTTGACCGCATCAAAAAAGGCTTTCGGCTCATAAAGGTCGAACGCGAACCCATTGCCTTTACCTGTCTTTACGTTGAAGTGATCAATAGTATCCGCGAGACCTCCGGTTGCCCTTGCCACGGGCACCGATCCATACTTTAGGGCATACATCTGGGTCAGGCCGCAAGGCTCGTATCTGGATGGAATGAGAAAAATATCGACACCAGCCATAATGCGATGGGCGAGTCGGTCGTCGAGCCCGAAGAAAAGACCGATTCGGCCCCTATAGCGAGCCGCGGCTTTCATTAAAGCCTCCTGGGTTTGTTCTTCCCCTGAGCCCAGGAGCACCAATCCAACATCCATGTCAAGAATACTATCCAGAATCTGCATCAACAGATCAAAACCCTTCTGGGAATCCATCCTCGCAATGATTCCAAGCAAGGGCCTGTTTTGTAAAGAGAGATCAAGGGCTGCCTCCAGGATCAACGACCGTTTGCATTTTTTCTTCCCCGAAATATTTTCAGGAGAATAGGTGGCTGCAAGTTGGGGGTCTGTGGAGGGGTCCCAGATATCATAATCCACACCGTTTAGAATTCCGTGTAACACGTCTCGTCTTGATTTTAAAATGCCTTCCATGCCCATGCCGTATTCAGGCGTCTGAATTTGCTGCGCATAGGTAGGGCTTACCGTAGTGACGGCATCGGCATAAACGATTCCGGCTTTCAGGAGGCTGATCTTCCCCCAGAATTCAAGCCCCTCCAGATGAAAGAAATCCCTGGAAGGAAGGCCTGTCATGGATATCTTATCGGCAGGGAAGATACCCTGATAACCCAGATTATGGATTGTAAAAATGGAGGCGGCACGGGAAAATGCCCCGTGATTGCTGTAAGGCCCTTTGAGGAGTGCGGGAATAAGCCCGGTTTGCCAGTCGTGGCAGTGGACGACATCGGGTGAAAAGGATATTTCCTTTGAGAGCAGCAATGCGGCATGGGAGAAAAAAGCAAAACGTTCCAGATTGTCGTCGTAGTTTCCTTTTGCGTCGCCGTACAAGCCCGGGCGGTCAAACAAGTCTTCCCTGTCGATCATATAAACCGGTATGTTATCCGCTATGCGTGTTTCAACGATACCGGCCTTTAAAATGTCCTTGCCGAGGGGGACTTCCAGGTTTTCAAATAATTCGTGAAACTCAATTTCGTTATCTCGCACCATTCGATAGAGCGGCAGTACAATGCGCACATCCAATCCAAGTTTTTTCAAAGCAATGGGAAGGGACCCCGACACATCGGCAAGCCCTCCTGTCTTTGCAAAGGGAACAACTTCAGGCGATACGAAAAGCACTTTGAGTTTCTTTTTGTTCTTGTCTTTGGATTTTTCCACGGGCAGTTTCGGTTTCTTAGGTATGGAATTTATTGATCCGTTTTTTTTAGATTTGGATTATTTATTATCCGCTTCCACCGCCTTAAGGATTTTGGGGTAAATGTCCGGGAGGCTGAATGCGACCCGGTTCCAGGAGGGAATCAGAGTGCTTCGATGCGGTCCCTTGCTCTGCTCCCATGCTGTCCATAGAAAGCCTCGAAAGTATCTTACGGTCTGTTCCTCCTTGTATCGGTCAAACTGGAGGGCATTTGCTTCTGCGTCATCACTGTAGCTTTTTACAAAATTCAGGGCATTGTCGTAATAGGTGTGAAGAATCATGTCCACAAAGGGTGTCAAAAAAAGCCTTGTAACCCTTCCCTTCATTTCCCGTTCCGTTGGAGAGATGCGCAGGTAATATCCCTTGCAGAATTCAAAGTCATTGTTGGGATTAGCCGCGGGCTCTATCAACCGGCCCAGCAAAATCCTATCATACGTGACGATGGCGCAGTCGTGAAGGGCTATCACATCGGAATCCTTTTTGGCGAACAGATAACCTAAGGTTATCCAGACGGATTGGCCTTTTCCCTTGATTCCTGTTGAGATCTCACGACTTTGTATCTCCCGAAATACTTTCTGGATGCGGGGTCCATCCACCCACACAACCTTAACATTGCGCTCAGCAGAACGAAGCCTTGCAAAGTATTCCTTTGCCTCCTCAAATTGGGCCTCTTCCGGAGCGCCGCCCAGGGCCACAACCACATTGTTCAAATAGCGCACCTTTTGAATCTCGTTGGTTATATTATCCAGGACCTTGGGATTCTGGATTTCCGAGTAAAGGGATGGAAGCAAAAGGCTGATTTTAAGATGGGAGGCATATTCGTTGATTTTTTTTCGAGTTCTTTAAGATATTCTTTCCGGTCAAAGGCCCGGTAAAGGGCATGGACCGTTGTAATGATTCCCTCCTGATGAAAATCCGCCATTATAGCCACTCCTCGATTTATATTTATCTTATCCCTGGGACTTTATCTTTTCCTCGGATTTTTCATTCCAAACCTTGATAAGATGCCCTTTTTGCTCCTCGAATTTCACTGCCTGCTCCTCAACCAATGCCTCAGCCTCCTGGGAGGACATTTCCCAGATCTGCCTCACAAAAGAGGCCACGCGGGCATAATAAAGGGGTGTCACCAGATCGAGCAGCTTGTTTCGATTGTAGCTCCACAGGTGAAAGGTGGCTGCAAGTTCGTATAGGATCTGGATCCAGGCCTCTGTGGAAAGATGAAATCCGGCGGAATCCATTTCCACCGCCCTGGTGATGTGTTTAAAGCAATCCTTGCAAAAAATTTCCTTCCATAGAGATGAAAACCTTAAATAACCCGCTTTAAAAAGGTCTATCATACCTTCGAGGTTCACATTGACCGGTTCGGGCTCCAGGGAGCCCTCGAAACCGAAGGTTTCCAGGGATTCGCTGCCCTGAACACCTTTCCAATAGCTCTCATAGCGTTCCATCATTGAAAAGAGCGCGGAAAGTACCTGGCGAAACATGGGCCCCAGGTGCTGGCCGGGGTCTTTTATATCGTGTATCTTTACCCCCAGATTGGACTGACAGATTCGAAAGCCTTGAGTAATAGCGCTCGTGGTCATCCAGATGTCGATTCCGAAAAGGGCTACATCCGTATCCCACACATCCTGTTCGATATAGAACTTTGCCGTGTCACGGGATATTGCAAAGTCTCCTCCGATCGGCTGACGGACACGTTTTCCATAGAGGGCCCTCGTGAGGTTGTATACGATATTGTTTGTGATAGTCCCATCGTATTTGTGCCTGACATAAACCGGGGCCACGAACTGATAACCTCTTTCCATAACTGGATCCAGGAGATATTTGACCCAATCCGCAGTTATGCTGCGAAGGTCGGAGTCTACCATCGCGCACACACGCACTTCCAGGCGGACCGCTGCCTCAAACAAGGATCTCAGGGCCGTCCCCTTGCCTCCGGGCCCCCGGTATATAGAGATAATCTTTTCCTGCCAGGGCTTGATCTCAAACTCCTTGGCCACTTCACGGGTATCGTCCGTCGAACCACCGTCCGCAATAAAAATGACACTTCTCCTGTCATTATAATGCTTGGCCAGACCATGGGAAACCATCTGGATGACATGGGCGATGGTCTTCTCATTGTTGTAACAGGGTATACCGATCAGGATATCCGCGGATTCGATTTCCTCGAGCCGCTTGGCGGTATACCCCCTTAATGCCGTGTCGTAATGCATGGTCTCCCTTCCGTCCTAAAACTTTATTTTATGTTATTTGAATTGAACGGTCAATAGCATGCCGGACATGGATTACGACGGGACTATCATGCCTAATGCCTATGTCCTTAACAGTACATTTAGCCGCTTGACACCCAAGACGCGTTGCCCCTATACTTTTAATGTATGTGTGGGTGTTTTTATCTTTGAAAACAGTTGCCGTGAGTATCGGGAACCCTATAATAGATATAGCCACAATGTATTTCCAGTGTTTTCTCATTAAAAGTTGCATCCTGTTTTAATATTTATAAAAGAATAGAGCAGGAGGTGGAGATGAAAGACACGCTTGCCTTTGTTATGGCCGGAGGAAGGGGTGAACGGCTCATGCCCCTCACAAGAGATCGCACCAAACCGGCGGTTCCATTCGGCGGTATCTACAGGCTCATAGACTTTACCCTGAGCAACTGTGTCAACTCACAAATCTATAAAATCATTGTCCTACCGCAGTACAAATCCCAGTCCCTCACGGAGCACCTGGAGGCGGGTTGGAACATCTTCAGCGGCAAGATAGGGCATTTCTTGAAAAAAGTTCCACCGCAGCAGCGCACAGGATTAGACTGGTACAGGGGTACGGCTGATTCCATCCGCCAAAATCTTTATTTGATTCATAAATACAACCCTATAAACGTCCTTATCCTTTCCGGAGACCACATATATAAAATGGACTACAGCTTTTTCCTTGACTATCATAAGGAAAAGGATGCGGATCTCACGGTTTCACTTCTGGAGGAGCCCAGGGAAAACGCTCATCAGTTCGGTATCGCAGAAGTTGATGAAGATTTTCGTATACGGGGCTTCCGGGAAAAACCCAAAACCAACATAAAAACCATCCCCGGAGATACTCGCCATGTGCTTGCATCCATGGGGATCTATGTGTTTCGAACTCAAACCATTTTAGAGCTTCTTGAGTCTTCTGAAGAAGATGATTTCGGCCGAGATATCATTCCGCGTATACTTGAAACTCACAGGGCCTATGCCTATCCCTATAAAAAGTTTAATCACATTGCCGATTATGTCTATGTGGCCCAGGAAAACGGTGAGCGCGAGTTTATGCTTGAATCGTGCACCAGGGATTCCGCTTACTGGAGGGATGTGGGAACGCTGGACGCCTATTGGAACGCAAACATGGACTTAACCGGTGTAGACCCCTATTTCAACCTGTACGGGCGTATGTGGCCTGTGCACACCAATCAGATATTGGCGCCACCGGCAAAATTCATCTTTAACAACGAGCATGCGGAATCATCGCGAGTTGGAAAGGCCCTCGATTCGCTCGTGGCTCCCGGGTGTATCATCAGCGGCATTGTTCGAAATTCGGTGCTCTCTTATAATGTGGTTGTTCGCAGCTGGTCGACGGTGGATGAGTCCGTAATATCGGACGGCGTGGTCGTAGGCCGGTATTGCAAGGTTAAAAAGGCAATAATCGACAAAGAAAACATTATACCCTCCGAGACGGAGATCGGTTTTAATCCAAAAGAAGATCGCAAGCGCTTTCCAGTAACTCCACGAGGGATAACGGTGGTTCCTAAGGGGTATTTTAAGTAAAAAGAAGATGCTGCTGAGCAGGTCGTTTTTTGCTGAATTAACGGAGTAAAAGAGAAGCGCAGGATATTTATTAGCTTTTCCGGCCTTGTTTGTCTTTCTTCTCCGTTTCCTCCAGCATCTCCTCATGGGCCTTCATAATGGACTGCACTTTCTCCTCGGGCAGCAGGAAGGGGTATTTGTTCTCGGAGCTGGTGGCAGGATAGCTTTTTGCGTCACCTTCGGCCTTGGCGAAGATGGATAGCTTATATTCCTGTGTTCCCTTTAGCTCGATGCTGTA
Source organism: uncultured Desulfobacteraceae bacterium (assembly GCA_964543315.1). Lineage (GTDB taxonomy): Bacteria > Desulfobacterota > DSM-4660 > Desulfatiglandales > Desulfatiglandaceae > JAFDHL01. Next base: position 8,903 of record CAZIXY010000109.1, read on the forward strand.
GATAGGATCAGTTAGGTCCTCTTTTTTCTTATTGTCTATATATCTTTCGCAGCGAAGGTTCGAGAGTGTGTCGAGAAGACGGTTCAGTTTTTTTTCATCACACCTCTGTCCTTCCGCACTCTCCCATATCAACATTTGCCCTTGAGACGGCCTGGTCTTGGCTACGGTCTCCTTATCGGCGTTAACGGAAGTTGTTGAACGGGCACACAGCAGAGACCGGCCGTTTTTTAGTAGACGTATCTCCTGTATCTCCGTTTTATCGAAGGCGAGGACCTGCTTGTCCCTTATATCATCCACGTTAACATCAAAGGTGTGCCTGAAATTCTGCCGGGCATGGTACACCAGCTCATTCTCTTTCAACTTGACAAAGGTATGGCGGTAGGAGGGTGCTACTTTTCCTATGTCAAAGTCCCTCGATAGTTTCTCACCGATAGATGCCCTCACAGTGATTTTGTGTTCGTCATCGAGCTGGTAGCGGGTGTAATCCTTTGACTCCGATACCATGGCGGTGAGTGTGAGGTTTTCTATAATACGCAGCATGTCCTTAACCCTGGCATTGTCCGCCGGATATTCCTGAGGCCCTATGTTCCAGCTATCGTTCCTCCTGTTCAGGGTGATAACTCCGTCCTGTTTTGTGATCTCGATTTTAGAAATATTGTCCTGTGGCACTGCCGGAAGCTTGGGGAGTTCATAGAGGGCCCTGTCTGATTCGCGGAGGAAAAGATAAAGGGATAACGCTAGAATTATCGCAGCAAGAATGAAATATTCTTTCCTTATTTTCATTGTAATCCTACGTTTCGGCCGTACCATTTCCTTGCATTATCGGATGGCGAGCTAACGGCCTCTCTGAGAATAGGTTTCTTCTATTTCTGAAACATCATTTGTATGCGTTTCTTTTTAGAGTGCCTGAGGAACCAGACTGTGAGCCCGAATAGAATCACCAGTATCGGGAGCCCGACGATATTAAAGGATTTGATGAAGGTTTTGACGCCCCCTTTCACCTCGACCAAGGGATTGAAGCGTTGCTCCTTGCTTCTCAGCTCGGCAATTCCCTCACGATTGTTCAGGTAATCCAACACATTCAGGATAAACGTCGCATTTGGGCCTTTGAGCATGTTGTCCTTGAGCATATCTGATGATGCTATGAGAAAGATCTTTCCAGGCTTACCCTTAGTGATTGTTTTTCCC
>CAZIXY010000110.1:0-9910 GCA_964543315.1 uncultured Desulfobacteraceae bacterium
GCCCTTCCCCGCCGAGTAAAAAGGCGTAACGCGACTTTTTACGAGGTTATCAATACTGGTGTCCAAAATAAATGGAATTATATTCCAGAACCACAATAACTCAGTAACTTATGACATAGAAAATGTGTCTGCCGTCTACCGGCTATGACTTTTTGTGCCCCCGGTTGAAACATTGATCGAAAAAAGCGGCGCAAGACGCAGGGCGTGAGGCGATTTCATTCCTCAAAGGCCTGGACCTGATAGGTCAAGACTTCAAGGTCTCCCTTCCTCCATTCATCCCCGTCCAGACCGGCCTTGAGACTGAGATGGGTCAGGAATTCCTCTTTTCCCGGCAATTGTTCCCAGACCTGTGGGAGAAATGTGGATTGGTGAAAACCTTTTTTTAAAATAACCCCGTCAATGCCGGGGCGAAGTTTATTTAGAAGATCATCGGCGTCGGAATAGGAAAGCGGTTTTGGATCGGTAAGGATACTGATCTCAATCCTGACCCTTTCCCATTCATCTTTGGTAAGCGGACGAAACCGTGGATCCCGGAATGCGGCATTGATCGCATTTACGCGGATACCCTCGATCAACGATTCCTGCGGGATGATGTGGCCGATACATCCCCTCAGTCCTCCCTGGATTGTCAGGGTTACAAATGTGCCTCGTTTTTCAGAAAACTTCGATGAAATATCCGATTGCGGAGGATTCTGATCCTTCCTTGCAAAGAGTTCCTGCTCAATGGTCTGTCTCGCCACTTTCAAAAGAGTCCGCCCCTCTTCTTCGGTAAGTTTGTCAATATCCGCCATTCCAACCTCCTTATTACCGGCCTCACCGGTTGAGATCTTTGCACCCTCGGATTTTTTAGCGCGGTCGCTTGCCAAGGCATTCCCCCGGGCCGGGGCCAATAACCCAACTATCAGCAATATACAACAGGTGCCGAAAATAGAGCATTTACCGTGAATTCCCACCATGTTCATTTTGCCCCACCAAATGCTGGCTATTGCAAAAAACCTCATTATACGCATTTAAAAATCATGATAACGCAAATACAAGCCCTGTCAACCCGAAACAAGATTGCCTTTTCAAGCCTCTCGGCGTTTCAACAGTACCCTGACCTTTTGTCTATGATGTGACATGCTGGGTGCTGCGGCATCAGGAAATAAAAAGGTTATTTGTGGAAAAATTTGGATCACTGGTCAAGTTCACTCCCAGGCGTCTCAGGCCCGCTTCATCGCCGGGTGTGGGGATGTGGGTCATATGAACCTCACACCCTTCAAGTTCTACCAGTTTTTCAATGGCTAATTGAGCGGCAGGGTTTGTCGTTGCACTGATACTAAGGGCTATGAGGGCTTCCACCAAATCAAGGCTTAGGGACTTTTCCTTTAGAATGTTTGTCTTGAGATTACTTACGGAGCCGGTGATGTTAGGCGGCAGCAATTTGATCTTTGCCGGAATTTCGGCCAGATGCTTAATGGCATGCAAAACAAGACTTGATGCCGCATGCAAAAGCGGGGAGTTGTTGCCGGTAATGATGGTCCCGTCTTTCAGCTCCACCGCAGCGCCGCAAAAGATACCTTCACTGCCCTTGTTTCTTTCCCGCGCCTCTATTGCTGCCTCGCGTGCCGGTCCGACGACCCTTCTATACTCCGTTTCCAGACCAAAATCCTTGATAAGAAGCTCTACCTTCTGAACGGTCTCCCTATCGGCAAAACCCATCACGTATTCACAACGGTATCTGAAATACCGCCTGATAACTTCCTGCTTGGCCGCCTCCTGTGCGGCTTCATCGTCCTTTATGGCAAAACCGGCTCTGTTGACACCCATATCTGTCGGAGATTTGTAAAATGATTCATCCCCTCTTATTTTCTCCAATATTCTTTTTAAAACAGGATAAACCTCCACATCACGATTATAGTTTACCGCCTTTTTGTCATAAGCATCAAGGTGGAATGGATCAATAAGATTAAAGTCCCCGATATCAGCGGTTGCCGCCTCATAAGCCACATTAACCGGATGTCGCAGAGGCAAATTCCAGATGGGAAATGTCTCAAATTTTGCGTATCCGGAGATTTTCCCGCGTCTGTAGTCATGATAAATTTGAGAAAGGCAGGTGGCTAGCTTTCCACTGCCGGGTCCCGGGCCCGTGACGATGATGAGGGGTTTTTCGGTCTCAATATACTCATTGGCGCCGTACCCTTCATCACTGACGATCAACTCCACATCCGTGGGATAACCTTTTGTAAAGCTGTGGGTATAAACTTTTATGTTTCTCCTCTCCAATTGGGTCTTGAACAAAATGGCGGCCGGCTGGTTTTCAAAACGTGTGATAATAACGCCGAGCACATCGATTCCCCATCCCCTCAAATCGTCGATCAGTTTAAGGGCGTCCGAATCATAGGTAATTCCAAAGTCCGCCCGTATTTTTTTTCTTTCAATATCGCCTGCATAAATGCAGAGCAGAATATCCGCCTTTTCTCTCAATTCCTGCAGGAGCCTCATTTTTACATTCGGATCATACCCGGGCAAAACCCTGGACGCATGATAATCGTATAGTAATTTTCCCCCGAATTCGAGATACAGTTTGTTTTCATATTTTTTAACCCTTTCAAGTATTTCATAGGTCTGTTCTCTTATGTATCGCTCATTGTCGAAAACCGCATTGTCCGTCATTTCACCCTCATTATACGATCATTTATTGATATTAACTCGCTGTTTACTTTATCCCTTTTCTGTTCCATCTTTTTACAATACTTCACAAAAATCCTTTGTTCAAGATCAAAGGCCGCTTTTTTAACATCCCGGCATCATTTTCTTGACCTCTCATCATTGCTTCCCTATACTGCCAAAAGCCGTCTTAATTCAGCTGCAAGAAACTCACCGCTTAAGCCCGCGACGCTCATAGATCAAGCGTGACTTGGAGATATTCACCCGTCTTCGCCTCCGGCTACGACGCGGTTGTCCGCCTCAGTTCCATGGCTACATCGCGCCGTAGCATAGCGATCGTTTTCGCATTCATCCACGGACAAGACCATGGTATTCTGAAAAGGCGGACAAAAAAACAATATGGAAAGCTTTAAAAAGAAAAGAGCCCGCGTAAAACAGATTTTTGAAATTCTGGATCCCATTTATACCCGCGAAAAAACCGCTTTAAAGCACAAAACGCCTTTCCAACTCCTTATATCGACCATTCTTTCCGCCCAATGCACGGACAAACAGGTTAACCAGGTCACCGGGACCCTGTTTAAGAAATATAAAACACCCCGGGACTATCTGGTTGCTCCCATCGCCGAGCTGGAAGCGGATATCCGGCCTACGGGTTTTTTCAAAAATAAGGCCAAATCCATAAAGGGTTGCTCACAGGGATTGATTGATCTCTATGGCGGCAAGGTCCCCTCCACCATGGAGGAATTGCTCAAACTGCCCGGTGTGGGAAGGAAGACTGCCAATTGTGTCTTAGGAGCCGCCTTTGATGTACCCGGGGTTGTTGTGGACACTCACGTAAAGAGGCTTGCCCAGAGATTGGGGCTCACGGAAAACCGGAATCCCGACAAGATTGAAAAGGACATAGAAAAACTCCTTCCAAAGGAAAGGTGGCGCCGCTTTTCCGATATCCTCATCTACCACGGCCGAGCGGTGTGCAAGGCAAGAAAACCGGATCATACCAGGTGTCCGGTCTTTAAACTCTGCCCGTCAAATTCCATCGAGCCTTAGGTGGTGAATGCAGGAAGTTCTTCGAAACGGGCCATGTCGCTCCCTTTTCAAAATGCGCTCCCCGACTTCTGCCGTAGGAGTCGAACGCCCCCATTCCCGCAAACAGACGGCCCCAAGCGTATACTAAAGCCTAACCGCCACGACAAAGGGTCCCTTCAGGGGCTGTCCAGGGCTGCAATATCAGGCACCATTAACATATCATAAAATGTCATCAAACGCGGCCTTTGAAAACAGAGCCCCATGTCCCTACCTATCCCTTGCGCCTTGTGGCTTACGCCTTACGCCTTAATACAGATGCGGCCTGGAGAAGAGTGCTATGCCATGCCTTCAACGACAGTATGACTATAGTCAGCGTGGCTTTGAAACCTTTTCTTCGGTTCCAAGACTCCCGCCTGTCACTCCGAAAAGTCATTCAAAGTCATTTCAACTTCATGCTTCTTAAAAGCGAAGGCAGGGAGTTCTTTCTTACATGAATTCCGCCACCAGAAAGGTATGATCGGAGGGCTTTTCGTACATCCTTGCCTGTGTGTCGATCCAGGCCCTGCGTGATTTTTCCGCCAAGGGAGGAGTGGCCAGGATATAATCAATGCGCCACCCCATTTTTCGCTTGTATGCGTTTGGAATTCTGTAATCCCAGAAGGTATAGTGACCGCCGCCCGGCTCATGCTTCCGCAAAATATCCACGAATCCCCAGTCTAAAAACTGCCGCAGGATGGCCTGCTCATCAGGGTGGAAACAAATCCCTCCCCTGAAATGATCCGGGTCATACACGTCTATGTCTTCAAGCGCAACGTTAAAATCTCCGGACATCAAAATGGGCAGGTTTGGGTCATAATTCTCTTTGACATGATCCAAGAGATCCTTTAACCAGGCAAGTTTGTATGCAAATTTGTCCGTCCCCACTTCAAATCCTTGCGGAACATAGACGTTTATCATTTGAATATCGCTAAATCTCACACTCATGAAACGGGCCTGTTCGTCTTCTTTATCGTAAAGGTTCAGCCGTATTTTTTCCGGTGCCCATTTGCAAATGACGGCAACACCGTTATAGGACTTCTGTCCCCTGAATATCGCATGATAACCGGCTTCCTCAAACGATTCGACAGGAAAATCCTTGTCCTGAACTTTTGTCTCTTGGAGGCAAAGCACATCCGGTCGTTCCCGTTCCAGCCAGCTCAAGATAATCTGCAACCTGGCACGAATGGAGTTGGTATTAAATGTGACGACTTTTAGGGCCATTCATTCTTCCTCAGCAGGGCTTCGGGGATCTTTAATGAACTGGAACGAATTATCATTTCGCCGGGGGGCTCTTTAAGAGGGCAGCAAAGACCTCACTCACGAGTGTGCTTGGCGGGGAAACTCCTGTCTGCTTATTTCACCTTGCTTCCCGGCACGGTTTCGGCATCGGGCATGAGTATATGAACACCGGACGGGTCTTCGGCCGCCAGGACCATGCCGTGCGATTCCACTCCCATCAACTTGACCGGTGCAATGTTTGCTACCAACACTACCTGTTTTCCGGTTAAATCCTGTTCACTGTAATGGCCCACCAAGCCGGCCACAACGGTCCTCTCTTCACCACTATCCACGATAAGCTTAATGAGCTTCTTGGACCCGGGAATAGACTCGGCTTTCTTAATGGTTGCAATTTTTAGATCAAGTTTCTGAAATTCCTCAAACGAGATGAGAGGCAACTTTTCCGATGTCACTTTCTTCTCCTCCTTTTTTGAAGGTCCTTCCTGCTTTTCGCTCACAATACGTGGAAACAGCACCGGTGCTTTTGAAATAGGCCGAACAGGCTTCTCATTTCCCCACGCCCTGAGGTCTTCAAGAAGAAAATCCTTGCCCTTTTTGGCAAGACCTAATTCATCCTGAATTTTTTCAGCTGATTCGGGCATAAACGGCCAAACAAGTCCGGAAACGATCTTAATAGTTTCCGTGATGTGATAGATAACCGTTGCAAGACGCCCTCTGTCTGATTTGGCAAGAACCCACGGTGCCATGGTGTCGATGTATTTGTTTACCTTTCCGATCACTTCCCACACCGCCATCAGGGCCTTATTGAAGGCGAGCTCTCTCATGAATACCTCGTACCTGTCAATCATATCCAGGGCTTCGGTCTTGAGAACCCTGTCTTCGCGTTCAGGAGAAACCTGTTCGGGCAACACTCCCTTAAAATACTTAAGGGCCATAGTCAGGCTCCGGCTGACCAGGTTACCGAGATCATTTGCAAGATCGGCATTGATCCGAGCAATCAGGGCCTCTTCGCTGAACTCGGAATCAAGACCAAACACCATGTCACGCAAGAGAAAATACCGGAACGCATCCAGCCCATACACATCCACTAATTCGAGGGGTCTGACCACATTCCCGATGCTCTTGGACATCTTACCCTCGTTCACGTTCCAGTATCCATGAACATTAAGATGCTGATAAGGTTCGATTCCTGCCGACTTCAGCATGCACGGCCAGTAGATACCATGTGGTTTCAGGATATCCTTGGCAATAACGTGCTGGACCGCCGGCCAGAATTTTTTAAACTTATCACCATCAGGATACCCGACCCCTGAAACGTAATTTATGAGGGCGTCAAACCAGACATAAGTCACGTAATTTTCATCAAATGGAAGGGTAATCCCCCAGTTGAGCCGGGATTTTGGACGGGAAATACAAAGGTCCTCCAGAGGTTCCCTTAGAAAGGCAAGGACCTCGTTTTTGTATCTCTCCGGTCTTATAAAATACTGATGTTTCCCGATATAGTCGATAAGCCAGTCCTGGTATTTGCCCATTCGAAAGAAATAGTTCGACTCTTTGATCAGTTTGGGTTCCGTCTCATGATCGGGGCACTTGCCATCTACAAGTTCGCGTTCCGTGAAAAATCTCTCGCAACCAAAACAGTAGAGACCCTCGTATTCACTAAAATAGATATCCCCTTTGTCCTTGACTTTCTGCAGGATAAGCCTGACGGTTTCCACGTGATCCTGATCCGTGGTACGGATAAAATAATTGTTCGTGATATTAAGCCTGGGCCAGAGCGCCCTGAACAAACCACTGATCCGGTCAACGTACTCCTTCGGCGTCTGCCCGCCTTTCTCCGCGGCAGCGGCGATTTTGTCTCCGTGCTCATCAGTCCCTGTGAGAAAGAATGTTTCAGATCCGCACAGCTTATAAAACCTGTTCAGCACATCAGCCACAATAGTTGAATAGGCATGCCCGATGTGGGGTTCCGCGTTTACGTAATATATGGGTGTGGTCACATAGAATTCTTTTTGCAATGAATTTAACTCCGCTTCGCTTCGTCCCGGTAAAGGTTGAATTACGAGACGATTTATTGGTGGTGGTTAAAAAATAATTTTCTTCTCCCAATTAGTTGGGAGAAAATGGCCAAGGATTCCTGATCATCGACCAACCAATTTGGAGATGATCCATAATTACTTACTCTTTTTTGATTTCTTTTTGAATAGGCCCTCCCGTACAATATCTTGGGCCTTAACTTCAATTTCTTCCCCTGATTCCAGTACCGCAGTCAGGGACTCTTTCAGAATATTTTGCCGTATAACTTTGCCTTCTCCCCGTTTCGTCAAAATTTTCCTGCCTATTTTGGGCATTTTTTTCTTGATCTTGTCATAATATTCGCGCTCGTAATTCAAACAGCACATGAGTCTCCCGCACATCCCGGAAATCTTGTTCGGATTAAGAGAGATGTTCTGTTCCTTTGCCATCTTTATTGTGACGGGGGCGAAATTGTCCAAAAAAGCAGTACAGCAGAGGGGTCGACCACATGACCCAAGCCCCCCGACCATCTTGGCCTGGTGACGGACTCCGATCTGTCTCATTTCTATTCTGGACCGAAATTTACCTACAAGGTCCTTAATCAGATCACGAAAATCCACTCTTCCATCTGCCGTAAAATAGACAACAATTTTGCTGCCATCAAAAAGCCTCTCTACCGAGACCAGACACATAGGAATTTTTCTTTCCTTTATCTTTCCGTAACAGTAGTTATAAACCGTATTCTCAAAACCACAACATCTTTCATATTTGTCAACTTCCTCTTCAGTCGCCAGGCGAAATACCTTTTTAAGTGGCCGTTTGGGCATATCGACCGACCGAACCTGAGGTTCACTACAAACACAGCCAATGGCGGGCCCTTCTTTGGTTATGACCATCACCTTGTCTCCTTTTTTCAAGACAAAGTGCCCTGATTCAAAATCATATACCTTTCCGTGAGTCTTAAATTGGATACCAACAATCTTGTTCATGCTTAGACCTTATTTCATTTCGGCAAAACCTGTTTTTTGGCCTGACCCTTCGCTATGCCCTCTGCGCTATCCTCTTTGCGCTTCGTACACCGGCAAGCTGCCTTAAACCAAGCACTGTATGTTCCATAACCAGCTTTGTATTCCTGTTTCTTTTCAAATCCCTTTGAGCTCGGTCAATGATAAAAAGACTCTCAATTAAACTACTTATTCTAAAATATCCAACAGTTTTTTTCAACTTATCATAGAAATCTACGTTCATAAGCAGGTGAGTCGGATCTCCCGAATAAATAATAAGGAGGTCCCTGTACCAACTCTCCCACAGAGCAAGCATATCCAGAATCCCGGCATCACCTCCCTTGGTGGTGTCAAGATTCATTTTTTTGGCCTCCTCCGCACACTCAATTGCCATTTCAAATCCCTTTTCCCTGGAGAGTCCGGTCAAATCGATAAGTCTTGAAATCCATTGCTTTCGTTTATCGAGAAAATTACCACCGCTCATTATAAGGGCGCGGCCTAAACTACCCGCGGCCATCCCGGCCAGCATCTCCGCATTTTCTTTTTCCATGCCTTTTTCTTTAACAAGCCAGTTCACCATATCTTTTGCGGGAAGAGGCTGGAATGCGACACGCTGGCAACGCGACACAATGGTCGGCAATAGATTTCGGGGTTCCTTGGCATTGAGTATGAGAATATTGCCGGGGGGAGGCTCTTCCAGTGTCTTTAGAAAGGAATTCGCCGCTTCATCCGTCATCAACTCAGCCTGATAAATAACGCACACCCTGTATTTGGCGTAAGGAGCAAAACTGAGTTCCCGGTTGAGCTCCCTTATCTGTTCTATGAGAATGTTATTCCTGTCAGGCCGAACCTTAATGGGCAGAAAATCAGGAAAGTTACCTCCTATCATCTTGCGGCATGAGGGACAGTGGCCGCAGCCATCCCCATCCACCGGAGAATCACAATTCAGCGCCGTTGTCAGGGCCATGGCCATACTTGTCTTTCCGATCCCCGGAATCCCTGTAAACAAATAGGCATGGGGAATCTTTTCCCTTGTAATGACCTGTTTTAAAAACCTTTTTGCCCTTTCCTGGCCGAGTATTTTAGAAAAAAACACAGTGTATAACTCATGTATATAAAATGGTCTTCATATAAAAGGCCTGACATACTCAAAAATAACTGACTCCAGCTCATCTTCATTTAGCCGGCAATCCAGTACCGTAAATCTTTCAGGATCTTCTTGAGCCATTGTTAAATACCCTTGCCTGACAGCCTCATGAAAATCCTTTTCTTCTTTTTCGAACCGATCCTGACCATCTTCCGGAGCCGCCTCGTTCCTTTCCAGTGCTCTTTTGAGCCCTATGTCCACCGGACAGTCAATAAGAAAAGTCCTATCCGGCATAATGCCGAAACATGCCTTTTCATTCAGGTCCCTGATGAGTTTCATGTCCTGCTTTCGGGCAAAGCCCTGGTAGACTGTAGTCGCATCAAAAAAACGATCACATACGACCCATTTCCCCTGCTCAAGTGCCGGCCTGATGACTTCTTTAACGTGCTGTGCCCTGTCAGCCTCATAGAGAAAAAGCTCGGCCAAAGGTGATAGACTTCTGTTTTCTGAATCCAACAGTATTTTCCTTATATCACGTCCCACCCTTGTGCCCCCGGGCTCAAACGTGAAGACAAGCGAAACAGACGCATCCCTCAAACGATTAACAAGACGCCGTGCCTGCGTTGACTTTCCACATCCCTCAATGCCTTCAAAGGTAATAAACACCTGTTACTCCATAACCATTCAAATCCAAATCAATATCAGCATGGTTGCCTCACATAGTTTTACACACCTGTTCTAAGGCGGCGGCCATGGCCTCATCCTCTTTCCGGATATCTTCCAGGGTCTTCCCCCTGATCTCGGGCGGCCTCTCCTCTATACCGTATTTCCATTTCAGAAACTGCTCTCC
>CAZIXY010000111.1:0-9824 GCA_964543315.1 uncultured Desulfobacteraceae bacterium
TTAAAGATGCAAATTTTGAACAAAATGGTAAAGTAACATATGGTGGAGATGGAATTTTAAGAAAAGTAGCAGTTGAACCAAATACATATAGAGAAAGAGGTATGACAGGCTTTGATGCATTGTTATATAATTCATCTACAGCAGGAGCTGGTGAAATACTAACTTTTACAGATAAAGAGCGAATTATTGATGAACGAGGGCAAGAGTGGAAATTGAATGGAGCAAAAGATAAATTACAACAATATGATAAGTCTGGCAATTTAATTGTTCCAAATATTGAATTAGCTATTACAGGTGATAGTGCAACTCCTGTAACATATACTACAAATAGTGGCGAAATAACTGGTACAATATTTTTAGAAGCTAAACATAATTTTTTTCGGAGGCAACTAATTGGAATACACACTTGGACAAAAACAGCTCGATGGAATGGAGGAGATTCTGAGCCAGGATCTCATCGATCTTGGGGTTCATTGTGTTTTCCTGATCGATATGGCTGGTAATGTTATTGTAAATCTCGATAACGGCGATATTGATCACGATATCTATTCATTGGCAGCCCTGGCAGCAGGTAATTTCGGTGCTGTAAGCGCTATGGCAAAAATCGTTGGGGAGCAGGAGTTTTCTTTACTTTTTCATAAGGGCAAAAAGGAAAGCATACATTTCAGCAAGGTATTGACGGACTTTTTGCTTGTCACAATATTTGGAAAAGAGACATCCCTCGGTTTTTTGCGCTTGAAAGTGGCTGAAGCGATCGGAAAAATAGGTAAAATCCTGGAATCCTGACGTACATTGTGAATTTTGTTTACATTCCCTTTGAATCCGAGAGGTTTGCGGGAAACTTTTTTAAGAGGTACTCTATTTTGGCATTTGTTAATCTCAAGAAAAAAGAGGTTCAGGTAAAAATAGTCTATTACGGACCCGGCAGAGGAGGGAAAACGACCAATCTGGAATTTCTTTTTAACAGATTCAAGGGTCGCATAAAGACGGAGATGGTCGCCATTAAAACACATGGAGATCGAACTCTGTTCTTTGACTTTCTCCCTTTTGACATAGGAAAAATAAAGGGTTATGATATCAGGATTCAGCTTTACACCGTTCCCGGACAGGTGAAATACAATGCCACGAGGAGGTTGGTTTTGAGGGGTGTGGATGGAATGGTATTTGTCGCAGATTCCATGAAGGTTAGAAGAGAAAAGAATATACTTTCCCTAAAAAACCTCCAGGAAAATTTGGCCACCTATAATAAGAATATCTTCAAAATCCCGTTGGTACTGCAATATAATAAAAGAGATCTATCTGAACATGGAATACCTCTTTTATCCCCTGAAATACTTAAAAATGATCTCAATACTCAGCTTAAGGCGCCTTCTTTTGAGGCAAGTGCCCTAATAGGCACGAACGTGGTGCCCACCATGAAAAAGATCATAACAATGACCTTAGCTTCCCTGCAAAGAGAGCTGAAATAGGAGGTAAGCAATTGAACAATCAAGAAAATGATGCTGTTACCGATGAGGTAGAGGAGCAACTGGAAAACGTATTCGGGGAGAATGAAGAAACCCGAGATTTTTCTGAGGAAAGCGCTGTATATTCGGACTCTCCGCTCAGAGATTTAAAAGCCATAGCGCTATCGATCGACTGGGAAATCGATGATGAAATAATGACACGGCTTAACGAAGAGGTGGAAGCGCTAAAAGAAAAATATTGTGATGATAATATTATTGTTCTATTCCTTCGCCTTCTTGGCTCAGTAGGAAAATATATAAAGGCCAAAAAGGCAAGTTCGCATCCCGACGCTATAAAACTTCTGAACACGGTATTTATCAATCTTGAGAAAGTGGTCATGTCCGAAGATATGCCGGAAATGGAGAGGGAAAAATTACTCCTTGGCGAGGTGAAAAGATTCAAAAAGCTGAAGGAGGATATCGCTATTAGGAAGACTGTCGTGGCAAAGGAGGAAGAAACAGAAGTATCTGAAGAAGCAGAACCAATAATTGCCGGGGAACCACAAATAGCCGATGCTGCTATGCAGGAGGAACTCAAAACTTCGGAAGTTGAAGTTAGCGAAATATCTCCACTTGCAGGCGAGATAACGTCCGAAATTCCTGATATCGCCCAAATGCAACCCCATGAGGCATTCGCCTATGCCTTAGATGAGATTAGGGAGGTTATAAAAGCGGAATTCAAGGCCTTGAGGGCAGAAATAAAACTGTGGAGAGAGGAGCGATAGGGCATTAAAAATTTGAAAACGCATTAGTGGAGGCAGTGTAATGGATGTTTCGTCGGGTGATATTTCTGCTATGGTTTTTGGTCGTGTTCTCAGGGATGACCTGGGGGAATTTTCCCTTGACGGTAACATGTTAAGGCTCCTTATGGAGTTGGACGGCAAAAAAAACCTTGCCGTGATTGCCAAAAATATGGGCCTCAACATGGGTACGGTGAGGGCAGTAGTTTTGAAACTTTTGCAGCTTAAGCTTATCGAGCCCTTAGAGGACTCAGTTTCCGTAGTTGACACAGACTTTCTCGAGTTTCTCAATAACCAATTATCCCTGTCCATTGGTCCAATAGCCGAAATAATCATTGAAGATATAGTGAATGAATTGGGCTACAGTCTGTCGAAATTTCCCAGTCATCGGGCGGCTGAGCTTGTCGATCTGCTTTCAAAAGAAATTCAGCGGGAAGAGAAAAGAAGAGATTTTACAAAAAATATGGTCGATAAAATTCGAGAGAAGGAGTATTGATAGGCCAGGCAGAATGATGTGCTGTTTTCGGGAGTGACGGCAGTAAGTTTAAAACCGATAGTCTTTGGAGAATAATGGCACCTTGATTTTTTGTTCATAAGGCCGGCCGTGCGGAAAGAGTGTGATTAATATGGACGGATTATGGATTAAATAAAAAACCATTTACCAAGGAGATTGGTCATGATTGTTATTTGCGAAGAATGTGGGAAAAAATACCGTATAGACGCTGAAAAAATAAAAGGACCTTCAGCCAGGTTTAAGTGTAAATCGTGCAATCATGTAATTACGGTCACGAAGCCGGAGCCGAAGGCTCCAGCCCCACCGCCACCTCCTCCTCCACCTGTCGAGGAGGCCGCTCCTGAAGTTGCTGAAGAAAGGCCGCCCAAAACTAAAAAAGAGAAAAAGAAAAAGCCTGCCAAACGCAAGAAGGAAAAAAGGCCCGCAGCTAAAACTAAAGGGCTTGGCCTGCGCAGCAAAATGCTTTTGCTTTTCCTTTTTATCCCTGTTGTTTTTATTGCCGTCGCCGGGGCGCTTTACATATGGCAACTGGATAATTTGACGACTCTGTTGACAAATGAAAGCTCCAGAGTGGTCACGCGGATGGCCGAAAACGCGATCGCCGAGAATGCAAGATCGGTCGCGAAACAGTGCTCACTTTACATTCTGGCGAACCCCAACATAAAAAAGGAAAATTATAATTACGATGAAGATTTCAAGCGAGTAGCCGTACAAAAAGTAGGTTTGACGGGATACACGGCACTTTATGAATTGCCTGATTCCAATGGTATATGGCGAACCTGGGCTCATGCCAACCCCAAGATTATCGGTATAGATATGAGTAAATTGAAGAAGCCTCTTGGGAAAAGTTTCCCGGGTTTCTGGAAGGTTTTTTCTGGTGTTAAAGGGGGAAAAGAGGCCAAGGGATACTATAACTGGAAGGATGCTGACGGCCGTTTCCGGGACAAATTCATGGTGTGTACCCCGGTAAAGGGAACTCGTTATATTATCGCCTCAACAACCTACCTTGACGAATTTACAAAGCCAATTAAGCTGATGGAAGCCCGTGGTAAAAAATTGTCTCTGAACACAAGAAACCTGACTCTGGCGATCCTTGCCGCTACAATTATATTAATCGCTGTCATAGTCTCTCTATATGGAGCCGGATTAACAGGGAGGATCAAATCCCTTACTGATATTGCGGACCGCATAAGCGTTGGTGAGCTCGATGCCGAGATAGAAATAAAATCAAAGGATGAAATCGGCGCTTTAGGTGAAGCAGTTTCCCGAATGCAGGAGAGTATCCGGCTCTCCATAGAAAGACTGCGCCGGAGAAGGTGAAATTCTTGATTGGAAGGTTAATATTTCCGAGTGCTATGAGGAGTATAAGACAACAATAAAATGGTTATTGTTCCAAAAGAAAAAGCTGTTATTGAAAACCTGAATAGTTATTACCTGGACATAAAAAAATTATTCGAGCATTACCAGGGAGACTTGGGTTCAGGCGCCATACACTTCAAATCACCCTCTTCGGAATGTGCTGTGTTTTTTGACAAAGACGAACTTTTAACCGGTACTTTTAAAGACAAGAAGGGGGAGGTGGTTGGTAAGGAGGCCATAGATCGTCTTAGCGAGGTATTGGTCAATGAAAATTTTGCCGTTAATATCTATGAAATAGATCCCGAGAGAGTATACTTCTGGGCGAATATACCTAATGCGGAAAGAATCTATAAGGATCTCAGCACGGAGTTTACGGATCTGGAGGGTCTCATAAGAAAAATGAGTTCCGAAAAACTTACCGGTTATATTGATGTGTCTATCAACAACGGTAAGGAAGGAGGCTTGATTTTTTTTAGCAACGGAGAAATCAGTGGAGGTTCTTATTCCTGGGGCGAAGGTGAAGTCAATCGCTCAAAAGAGGCCCAGCAGTTACTCATTGAAAAAACAAAAAAATCAGGCGGGGCTTTCGACGTCAGCAGAATCACATTGCCAAATGGAGTTTTGGCAAGCGAATCGAAAGGAGTGGGTTGGGAACGCCTCTCTGATGTTCTTTCCGCACTTGGGGAATTATTGGGAATATTCGAAAGGGTCATCCGGGACAATAAAGGAATAAAGGCAGACTTTGACACTCTGCTGAAGAGGAAATTTGTAGATAAGGCTGAGGAATTTGGGTTTCTTGACCCCTTTGCGGCCGAATTTAAATATGTTGATCTGAAAGTGCAGTTTACTGGGAACGCCAGCAACGAAGAGTTGGTCAAGGGGGTTACAGAATCTCTGAAGGAACTGGCGGAAGAACTCGGAATCCTCCCTCAATTTAGAGATGAGTCAAACGGTTGGTCCGAAACGCATGCAAGAGAGCTTGAGAGACTCGGTATCAGTTTTTAAGTCCTTTTATTTATGAATTCTCTTCCAGTTCTTTCTGATACCATCCAGTCCGGAATTTTCCGCATTCCTTCCGCTGTATCCACAAAATAGACGGTATGTGCTGGAGATAGCATCGGGCTATCTCCCCAAGAGGGTTTTCAGGCCCAACAAATTAATCTACTTAGGGAAAAGCAAATGGGAGATTTACCCTCTCGAAAGATTTATATTGATAAATCGCATATCTTTAATACTGAATTTTTTGATAATCTTCCTGTGGGTATTTATCGTTCGACGCTCGAGGGTAAAATCGTTTTCTGCAATAAGGCCTTTGCCAAAATTTTTGGCTTTGATTCCGTTAGCAAACTGAACGGATACCCGGTCATTAATTTGTATGTAAACAAGAAAGATAGAGGGAATTTTGTCAGGGTGCTTATTGACAAGGGGTGGGTTGGAAATCTTTCCATGCCGTTCAGACGGCGGGATGGTACCACGATATGGTGTGAATTGACATCGAAGGCGGTCCTCGATGATGACGGAGTCGTGGTTTTTATTGATGGGATAGTCAGGGAAACAACAGCAGAGATAGTTGAGAAGGAGTTGGCCGCAGATTTTAACGGCCTTGCAGATACCATCATATTGAAAACCGACCTTCAGGGAAATATACTTGATATCAACCAGCTTGGGGTCGAAACCTTTGGCATCGACAGGGGAGAACTGCTGGGAAAATCACTGATCGAATACATTTCACCCCAAGAAAGAGAGGATTTCGATCTGTTTGGTTTTAAGTATTCGAATTCTGAGAAAAGCGAAGGTATTCTTTCCATAATCGACAGAAATGGAAAGGTGCATCACCTTGAATTTCAGGCCTCTCTTGTGAAAAAGGCAGAAAATTCCAACTACATCAAAAGCATCGCCCGTGATGTAACCGAAAAATTGAAACTTCAAAGAGAAAAGCTCGCAGGAGAGAAATTCCGGGGGGTACTTGAAATGGCAGGGGGTGTTGCCCATAACCTGAATCAGCCGTTGACGATATTAAACAATCTACTGGAAGAGGTATTGTCGGAAGTGAGCCCCGATGATTGCATTTATGATAAGATAGAGAGAATCAACGATCAAATAAAAAAATTGAATGAAATTGCCAAAAAAATTGGAGGCGTGAAGAGATATAAGACAATGAATTATGTTGGTGGAGAAAAAATAGTGGATATCGACGAGATCTCATAAAGGTTGTCGAGAGTCCCTTGGAGGCGATTCAATGGTAAAGAACGTGTTGGTTGTTGACGATGATCAGGAATTACTGCTTTCTCTGTCGGAAGGTCTTGAGAAATACGGAGAGACTTTTTCGGTGCTTCTGGCGGGAGATGGGCAAGTGGCTGTTGAAAAATTGAAGGAAAATACCATCTCACTTGTGGTGACGGACCTGAAGATGCCCAATATGGACGGGTTTGCTCTTCTTTCTCACATTATTGAGAAATATCCGGAAGTACCTGTAATTGTCATTACCGCATACAGTACACCCAAGATGGAGAAGCTTGCCCAGGAAGGTGGGGCAGTTGGATATATCGAGAAGCCTTTCATGATTGATAGTCTGGCCCGGAAAATAATGACAACACTGAGAAAAGAGACCGAGGGCGGTACTCTGCATGGTGTATCCTCAGGTATATTTTTACAGTTGATTGAGATGGAACAGAAGACCTGTACCATAAGATTGGTAGACAAAGCATCCGGGAAACAGGGGGTTCTGTTTTTTAGGAACGGCGAACTGCTTGATGCGAAGTGCGAAAATTCGCAGGGTGAATCTGCTGCCTATGAAATATTTTCCTGGGATGAAACAGAAATATCCATTCAGAATTCTTGTGGTTTGAAAAAGAAAAAGATCAATAGAGACCTTCAGGCCATACTTTTGGAGGCGATGCGGTTGAAGGATGAAGCCGCTCAGAGCCAGGAGTCAGCCGACGAAGATAAAGAAGAAGACGAGGCTGTAGAAATTTCAGAAGTTGGGAAAGCGGAAATATCCGTTGCCGAAAACGACATCCGAGCCAAGCTGGAAAATGAGATTGGGAGAAATTTGGGACTTGAGGATATGTACGATGACGGTTCCTGGGACGGTCTGGTAGCACAGATGTCAAGAATAGGGGTCTTTTTTGATGCGGGAAGGATGAAAATCAGTTATGTCGATAGAGGTGAATCGAAGGATTTTATTCTATTACCGGGAAAAACTACTACGGTTATTTCGGTCAACCCAAGGTGTGCGAAAGACAGAATCCTACAAATACTGAGTGGCTGAAATGGAAAATACAAAAGAGCTGTTTCGAGACATTCTGGGTATAGATGATGTAAAAGGCGTTATGATATTTTCTTTTAAGGGCGAACTCATCTTTAAGGAGTTTTTGACGCCAATACCTGAAGAACCCGAGACCAGGGAATGGTGGCCTCTCTTTATTGATTCCTTGAGAGGGGTCAGGGAAGCGGATATTATTTACGAAAAAGGCAGATTGTATGTAAGAAAAACCGAGATCGGCTATCTCTTGATATTGATGGGGGTTTTCGCACCGGTTGCTATGATAAGGCTGAACTGCGATATATTGCTTCCATCCCTGGAAAAAACAGGAATATCAAAAAGGTTGGCACATTTTTTCAAAAAGAAAAAATAGTTTTGTGGGGTAACGGGTTTGGAACTGTCTAAAGTCTTGATTGTGGATAGTGATCTGTCATTATTGAATCTACTCAGAGAAGCTCTCGAGAACAAAGGTCTGGCTGTGTCGACGGCCAGGGACGGAAAAATGGCCCTTGAGAAACTGAGAATGGATCCTCCGGATATTTTGATAACAGGACTCATCATTTCCAAAATCTCCGGCGAGCAACTCATTGAGTATATCAGGGCGGACGCAAACCTGTGTGAAATATGTATAGTGGTCCTATCCGGGGCACTCCGTGAATATATTGATCCTGAGAACCTAAAGGCCGATTATTGTCTCAACAAGAAATCTTTAAAAGCAACCCGAAACGAGGTGGTGAAGCTTATCCGGCAAATAAGTAAAAATAAGGAACGACCGCCAAAACCTGAAATACCTCAAGCAGGTTTTCAAGCCAGAAGGGTTGTCAGGGAACTTTTAGCAGACAGAAACGAAAGAGAACATGTTTTTAAATCTCTTAATGAAGGACTGATTATTTTTGCTACCGATCATCATGTCTTTGAAGCCAACCCTGCAGCCTGTGAAATGTTGGGAAAATCAATAAATGAAATTCTCGATAAACCACTTGAAAGTCATTTTGAACCGGAATACCGTGTTGAAATAAGTCGCGTGATTGAAGGGATCAAAAGCGGTAGCAAGGATGAGAGTGTCCTTCCAATATTGTATGGTAATAAAAGGCTTATCCTATATTTTTCAGGTATAGAGGAACCTGGCGCTGACGCGCAGTTGGAGGGAATCCTTCTCGTCCAGGATATTACCCGACAAAGTCTTGCAGAGGAAAAGCTGGATAAGGAAAGAAATTTTTATTCCGGAATTATTGAGAGTATCAAAGACGGGATTGTTGTATTGAGAAGGGATCTCACTATTAAGTCCGTCAATCACTTTTTCCCTAACTTTTTTAACAAAGATAGTTTCCAAATCGTGGAACAGAAATGCCACAAAATTTTTTTTGACATAGACGAGCCATGTCCCGACTGCTTCCTTACCCAATCCGATATTTTTGATCAGGGTAAAGATTTTTCCGTTAAAAGGATACTTAAAGATTCTGATGGTAATCCATATCATTTTAAGGTTTCAGGCACTCCATTGGAGATGAAAGACGAAGTCATTACGTCCGTTGTGCTGTCCTATGATGATATTACAAGATTAGAAAGGCTGAACGATTATTTTAACGCCGCAGATACCGTTGCTTCCTTGTTACTTATGAGTAAAAGGGTTAGACAAAAGGTGGGAGAACTATTAGAGGTGCTCGGCCGAGCAGCCGGTGCAAGCAGGTGTTACTGGTTTGAAAATCAAAAAGACTCCTCGGGAAAGGTTTTCACGACCCTGCGGGCAGAGTGGTGTGCTGAGAGGGTAGTGCCGTTGATTGATAACAGCATCTTGCAGAATATTGCATATGAAAAAGTCCTCCCGAGGTGGTATGAGGAATTTTCAGCCGGAAGAATCATTTCAGGCCGGGTTGCCGGTTTTCCTGATGATGAACGCGCTATTCTCGAACAGTATAACATAAAGGCCATCCTGCTCATTCCTGTTTTCGTCAAAAAAGATTTCCAGGGATTTATTGGCTTTGATAACTGTACGGATGAGAATATGTGGCAGGATGCAGAAGTAAACCTGCTTCGGTCGGCTGCGGATTCCATTTCAAAGGCTTTTGAATTTGAGCAATCTGATACAGAATTGAAAGAGAGCGAAGCCAGATACCGAGAAATCTACGAAAAAACCTATGATATGTGGTACCTGCACGACATGGAGGGGAGGTTTCTCGAGGTCAATCCTGCGGTTCAAAGAATTGCGGGATACACTGAAGAAGAACTTCTTTCAATGACAATCCTCGATTTAATTACAGAACGCTACAAGGATCAGTTCGGTGGTTTTTTAATGGAGTTGAAAGAAAAGGGAATAACCGAAGAGTTTACGCGTATTGTCACAAAAGGTGATGAGGAAAAGGTTATTAAATACCGAAACTGGCTTGTGGAAAGCCCTGAAAAGGGCCTCATCGGGAGAGGGTTGATCAGGGATGTGACTG
>CAZIXY010000112.1:0-9810 GCA_964543315.1 uncultured Desulfobacteraceae bacterium
TGGAACCTCTCCTTAAGATGCCGGCCACAGGGTATCACGCGCTTGATCCGTCCCGTCCACGCCGGGGAGCTTGCGACAAGCGATGGATGATTCAGGTCAATCTTGGAAGGGATAGAGATTCATGAAACCATTGCGTCTTCGCATTCGTGCTGCATCCCAACGGCAAGGGATTCCCCAGCAAGTTATCGAAAAAGACTACGTGCTGAGCTATATCCTTGCCGGCATATCTTCGCATCCCGGGCTCCAAGATGTATTGGTGTTCAAGGGAGGTACTGCCCTGAAAAAACTGTTTTTCGGCGAATACAGATTCTCTGAAGACCTTGATTTCTCAGGCGCCAATTCTCCCAAAGGCGAAAAATTTGAAGGAGCTTTGCGAGAAGCCGTGGAGGAGACGCATCGTCTTCTGTCTTTGCACGGTCCCTTTTCCATACAACTGGAGCGGTATCTTGAACGTGACCCTCATCCCCACGGGCAAGAAGCGTTCATTATACGGGTGCAATTTCCTTGGCATCCTGGGCCGCTCTGTCGAATCAAACTCGAAATCACTCACGATGAACCAGTTCTATTGGAGCCCGAAAAACGTCAGTTGATTCACGGCTATGAAGAAGATTTGTCGTGCGATGTGTGCTGTTATCGCCTGGAAGAAATTATCGCGGAGAAGTTACGCACACTGCTTCAGACCCACCAAAAGTTAGTTGGGCGCGGTTGGAACCGTCCTCGCGCCAGGGATTATTACGACTTGTGGCGCATCCTCGACAAATTCAGTGCCGGGTTAAACCGTGAAGAGGTAGGCTCTCTCTTGGAACGGAAAAATGCACATCGAGGCGTATCGTATCAAAGCATCAACGATTTCTTTAGCGATGAGCTCGTCTCTGAAGCCTACCGACACTGGGATAGCACTCTAAGGCCTTTTGTGACCGAGTTGCCTGAATGCCGGAAAGTGCTGGAGCAACTGAGGGCACTTTTGCGCGAGCTGCTTCCAGGGGAAGATTGACAAGGGAACGACACTAAAAATACCTTAAGGGGTCCAACAGATCCGAAGGTCTCTCAACCGGCCAAGATTCTTCCCAGATAGGGCAGGTCGTATTTATTTCCAGTTGGTCGGAAGCCGCGCCGTTCGATAGATCACCTGCCCCGGCCAGACAAAATGCCCCCACTTTTCCGCAAGTGGTAACAGTATGTCTGTTCCCAGCCACAAGACCGACGGAAATCCGAGGATTACACGAACACGGGATCTATAAGCAGCGGGGCGAGGGAGAAATCGCTCCCGCCGCATGGCCGCACTGCGAGTCCCCAGCTCTTCCGAATACACCAATTTCCATGGGCCTTCCTGCTTGCGCGTGTAGCGATTCTTACCAAATTTACTATTGTGCCTGTCGAGTCTTGCTTTCAAGTCGGATGTCTGCCCAATATATCTCTTACCAGTAGTTTCACTTCGAATAATGTACACAAAATACGACATGCACGCCTCAAAAATAAAAAAGCCCGATCAAAAATTTGACCGGGCCTTGATTTCTGGCTCCCCAGCACGGACTCGAACCGCGGACCCAGTGGTTAACAGCCACTTGCTCTGCCAACTGAGCTACTGGGGAATATAGTTCAATATAATAGGTTAAGCAGAGGCGAATGTCTAACAAAATTATATCTGCCGGTCAATATTTTTAAACCATACAGCCCTGCAATCACCTTGACACTGACAAATATTCCCTTTATTTAGTTAAATCACACTATAAAATCGTAAAAACAAGGAATTCTCAATGAAACAGATCATCCTCGGAACGGCCGGCCACATTGATCACGGTAAGACGTCCTTGATTAGGGCGCTGACAGGTATTGACACGGATCGTCTCAAGGAAGAAAAAGAACGCGGGATCACCATCGAACTCGGCTTTGCCCACATTGAATTGCCTGGAGGAAAGCGGGTAGGCATTGTGGATGTGCCGGGCCACGAGAAATTTGTCAAGAATATGGTGGCAGGTGCCACGGGTATTGACCTTGTGGCCCTTGTCATAGCGGCAGACGAGGGCATCATGCCTCAGACCAGGGAACACCTTGAGATCTGTGAACTGCTGAAGATCGAACACGGGCTGGTGGTGTTGACCAAAATCGATATGGTGGAATCCGAATGGCTGGAGATGGTGAAAGAAGATGTTGCTGAATATCTTTCGGATACTTTCCTTGCCAAAGCGCCCATCGTCGATGTCTCCTCCGCTACAGGAGAGGGACTGAAAGAATTTGTGCAGATTTTAGATGAGCTTGTCCGCGAGGTCCCTGAAAGGGATCCGGGACATATTTTCCGGCTGCCCATTGACCGTGTGTTCACCATGAAAGGCTTCGGCACGGTCATTACAGGAACAACCGTCTCCGGAAAGATCCAAACCGGTGACGAGGTCACCATTTATCCGCAGAAAGTGCCCTCTCGGATACGGGGTATACAGGTCCATAACAAGGAGGTCAGGGAGGTGCGAGCCGGCCTCAGGACCGCGATAAACCTGCAGGGTCTTGAAAAAGCCGCAATCCATCGGGGAAATATTCTTGCCACGAAAGACTCCCTCAGGCCATCCTATATGGCTGACGTGATCTTTGAACTCCTGCCAAGCGCCCCTCGCAAGCTGAAAAACAGGGCAAAAGTGCGTTTTCATACGGGCACGTCCGAGATCATTTCTACGGTGGTACTTTTGGACAGAGATGAGTTGGAGCCCGGAGAGTCCTGCTATGCACAGATCAGGCTTGATGAACCCATAGCCGTATTGCGAAACGACCGTTTTGTTTTAAGAAGCTACTCCCCCGTGCGCACCATTGGTGGGGGTAAGATCCTCAACGCCTTCCCGGTAAAAAAGAAGCGTTTTTCCGAGGCCGCCCTGTCAGAGATGAAAACACTCCATTCAGGCGAACGTGATGAGATTATCGAGTTGTTTGTCTCCTTGGGCCGGTTTCGTGGAACGGACCAGGCGGAACTGCCTTTTCTAACCAACATCGGCAAGAAAAAGCTGGATGAGTCAATAAAGGCGCTCAAGGCCCAGCAAAAAATCACTTTATTTGACAAGGAGAAAGGCACCCTCATCCACGCGGATTTTTTGAACAAGGCCAAAGACGAAATCCTGAAATCCATTACTCAATACCACAAGGATTTCCCCTTGAAAGCAGGCCTTCTCAAGGAGGAACTGCGATCAAAATCAACTGGAGCAAAAAGCCCTAAGCTATTCAATTACCTTTTGAACCATCTCTCGCAGGAGAATATTATTGTTCAGGAAAAAGAGGCCGTGCGCCTCAAGGATCATCAGGTCACCCTTGCACAGGACCAGGAAAAAACCAGGCAGAAGCTGGAAGGCCTTTACCTTGAGAGAGGGCTCCAACCCCCTTATTTTAAGGAACTGAAGGACGAGTTCCCTGGAAATGCGGGACACGAGGTCCTCGAGGTCATGCTTAAAGAGGGTGTCCTGGTGAAGATCAAGGAAGATCTCTTTTTTCACCGCAATGCCATCGAAAAACTCAAAGAGAGGCTGGTGAGTTTCCTGAAAGAGCACGGAACAATAACCACCCCCCAGTTCAAAGAGATGACCGGCACCTCAAGAAAGTACACGATCCCTCTTATAGAGTATTTTGACCGGGCTCAACTAACAGTCAGGGTCGGTGACAGCAGGGTCCTGAGGAAGAAATAAGGGGATAAGACAGCATACTTTGGAAACAACAGAAAAGGATTTGGTTTCCGCCTTAGACATAGGCCGAAAAGAACATGTTGCGCTTGTGGGCGGAGGAGGGAAGACAACCCTTATGTTTGCCCTGGCCGGGGAATTAATCAAGGCAGGCCAAAAGGTCATCACCACAACCACCACAAAAATACGGCACCAGGAGGCAGCCCGGGCCCCCTGCAAGATCTTTGATCTCTCTGATCCCGCCTGGCGCCAAAAGGCTAAAAAAGCGCTTAATACACACCGACATATTTTTGTCGCCAGACGCCTCCTTGATTCAGGCAAGGTGGAGGGGATCAGCCCTGAACGTGCAGATAATCTTTATCTTTGCCAGGGAGTCGATCACCTCATCGTGGAAGCCGACGGTGCGTCCGGCAGGCCCGTTAAGGCCCCGGCAAAAAACGAACCGGTCGTTCCTTCCTCAGTCACAGTCGTCGTAGCAATAGTGGGCCTGGAGGCATTGGAAAAACCTTTTGACGAAAGGATTGTGTTCAGAACCGCTCTTTTTGAAAAACTGACCGGGCTGGGTCGTGGTGAAACAATCA
Source organism: uncultured Desulfobacteraceae bacterium (assembly GCA_964543315.1). Lineage (GTDB taxonomy): Bacteria > Desulfobacterota > DSM-4660 > Desulfatiglandales > Desulfatiglandaceae > JAFDHL01. The sequence goes on from CAZIXY010000112.1 coordinate 4,238, forward strand.
CCCGGGGCTGTCTTGTCAAGATATTTGAATCTCCCAAGGGTCTTTATAAGGGAACGCCGGCAGTGGCCAGGCGTGTTGCATTTTTGAACAAGGCGGATCTTCTGGCCGATGACCACATCGCCAGAGACCTGGCTGATCGTATTCTCCTATCACAAGCTGCGTCGGTCGATCATGTTGTGATCGGATCTGTCGCAAAAAAAAGATACCTGTTAATACGCAAAAAAGCATGAAGGAAATATATCCGAAAATTGTCGAACTGTTTCGCAAGGATACCCTTTCCGTCCTTGCAACCATCATTAGGCAGGCCGGTCCGTCCCCAAGAGGTGTCGGGACAAAGTGCCTGATCATGCAAGATGGTTCGTTCATTGGGACAATAGGTGGAGGCGTTGTTGAGGCAAAAACCATTAAGGAGGCCATGAAGGTTTTCGATACAGGCATCCCTCTTCGCCTGAGCTTTTCTCTAACGGGTTCCGATGTGGCCGGGACGGATATGCTCTGCGGGGGAGACATGGAGATTTTTTTGGAGCCAATCTCACCAAAACACTCAAGCCAGCTTTCAATACTTGAAAAGGTCATTAAAATCAGCGCACGTGGAGGTGCGGGACTTCTGGCCACCGTCATTAACGAAAGCTGGTGGCAGCAGGATATGGCCCCCAAAATTTTCCTCGAAAAGAAAGGGAAACCCATTGGGTCTCTTCCGGGGGGGAGCGAAATGGAGGACGCCCTGATGGAAAAAATGGATGCCATTATTGATGCAAGGCTGCCTTTTGTCTTTTCCCAACGGGATACTTCGGAAAATAAAGTCGAGATCTTTGTGGAACCAATAAGTGCCGATCCATTTCTCTACGTGTTCGGGGGCGGTCATGTGTCCTCCCAGATCGTTCCCCTGGCAAGCAGGGTGGGGTTTCAGGTAGTTGTGATAGATGACCGTCAGGAGTTCGCCGACATAAAAAATTTTCCCGGCGCCAGAGAGGTACACCAACTTCCATTTGACGGAGTGATGGACAGATTACAAGTCGATGAATATTCTTATTTGGTTATTGTGACAAGGGGTCACGTACAGGATAAAGACGTCCTCGCCCAGGCACTAAAAACTGACGCCAGGTATATCGGAATGATCGGAAGCACCAGAAAGAGAGATATTATCTACGCGAAACTCATAGAGGAAGGGTTCGCCCGGGATGAACTCTCAAGGGTTCACTCACCCATAGGGCTTGAGATCGGAGCGGAGACGCCCGAGGAGATTGCGGTCAGCATTGTGGCCGAACTGATAATGGTGAGGGCAGGTATGGAATAGTGGACATAAAAGGCGAGATTTGACTTGACACAAGCGTACGTTTTCTGTTAGAAATAACGTACGCAACAGCATGTTATTAGCCCTATAGGAAATGCCAAGGAGTTCGGATATGCCCGAGAAGATTTCAGCAACGGAACTTCGAAAAAATGTTTATAAGCTTTTGGACAAAGTGCTTAAAACCGGTGTTCCCCTGGAAATAAACCGTAAAGGGAAACGATTGCTTATTCATCCAGCCGATCCCGTGTCAAAATTAGACCGCCTGGAGAAACATCCTGGTTGCATTGTTGGAGATCCGGAGGATCTCGTACACATTGATTGGTCCGGGGAATGGGATCCAAAAGTATGATCTATTTGGACACGCATGTTGTGGTCTGGTTGTACGCAGGTAAGGGTGAAGATTTGAGTGATCGAGCCCGACAGCTTATTGAAGCATCTGCTTCGATTCTGATCTCTCCGATGGTCTTGTTGGAATTAGATTATCTGCATGAAACGGGTCGTATAACGATCGGATCAAATCCAATATTCGACAATCTCCATCAACAGATCGGTTTAGATACCTGTGAAAGGCCCTTTCATGATGTTATTCGACTTGCTTCGAAACAGACGTGGACGCGTGATCCCTTTGATCGGATCATCACAGCCCAGGCTGCAATTGCCCAAAACTTTCTCATCACTAAGGATACAATTATCAGGCACCATTACGCTCAGGCTGCGTGGTGACAAGTTTTTTTATCTTGCCAATTTATTCCTAACATCTTTTGACTCAATGAATAGGGCTATAATCAACCTGGATTGACCGTTTCCGCTCAATTGGAGTATTAATTTCGGCAGAAAAAATTTGGAGGGGGGACAATGAATAATGACTATCAAACATGGCTGTGGGAGAAACTGGGTGAGACATGCATTAAAAACCTGAAAAATCATGGATTCGATGCCCATTTTGCGCCAAGCAAGGACAATGCGCTTGAACTTATCCTGGATATGGTTTCCGGTTATGAAAGCTTTGGCTTCGCAGGGTCAGATACCACAAGGGCACTGGGTGTCATGGAGGAGCTTAAGTCCAAGGGAAAGACGATTTATGATCACTGGCAACAGGATCTCAGCAAAGAGGAAGACCTGGATATTCGCCTTATGCAAGGCCGCTGTGATTGCTTTTTCTGCAGTGCAAATGCCGTCTCTGTTACCGGTGAGGTTGTCAATGTGGACGGGGTCGGGAATCGGACAAATGCCATGACCTTTGGTCCCAAAAAGGTCGTAATAGTTGCCGGGATGAACAAGGTGACACCGGATCTTGAATCCGCAATTAACCGGATTCGGGATATTGCCGGTCCCATGAGGGCCAAAAGCCTTGGCGTTGACACACCGTGTGCTGAAACAGGAATCTGCAATGACTGCAATGCCCCGCAACGAATCTGCCGTATTACGACGATCCTCCACCGCAAGCCGATGCTAACCGATATAGCCGTGATACTTGTCAACCAGCCATTAGGATTCTGAAAGGAAAAAACATGAAGTTATATAATCTTGGAAAGGTCCCCTGGGAAGAATCCCAGCTCATCTACCACGCCCTTGGATATATCGGCCAGGAGGCCCTCTCATTAGTTTCACCCGCAACCCCCTATGTCTGCATCGGCTATAACCAAAATGCCGAACAGGAGGTGGACCTTGAATATTGCAAGGAGAACAAGATACCTGTTTTCAGAAGAGAAGTAGGCGGTGGCGCCGTCTATCTGGACGGAAACCAACTCTTTTACCAGCTGATCCTGCGCATGGATAATCCTGCTGTTACCAAAAACAAGGCCGCCTTTTACAAAAAAATGCTCCAACCGGTCATCAACGTTTACCGGCATATCGGGATTGAGGCCGAATACAAACCCGTCAATGACGTTATTGTGGAAACCCGCAAGATTTCAGGCACCGGAGCCGCCGAAATAGGAGACTGTGTTGTTTTTGTGGGCAATCTTATTGTTGATTTTGATTACAAAACCATGAGCAGGGTCCTGAGGGTCCCGGATGAAAAATTCCGCGATAAGGTACATAAGACCTTAAGGGATAATTTGTCGACCATAAGACGGGAGATTGGCGAGGAAAAGGCATCCCTCTGGGATGAGCCTACGTTGAATAAACTTATGGCAAGGGAATTCGAAAAAGTCGTAGGGCCTCTTTCAGCATCAGACAGGGACGAGGAATTAGAACAAAAAATAGATGAACTCCGTACCCGCATGCTGAATGATGAATGGCTCTTTCAAAAGGGAAAAAAGTGGACCAAGGGTCGGGACATAAAAATCCGGCAGGGTACAAACCTCAGGCACAAAGTTCACAAGGCACCCGGAGGACTGATCCGGGCCGACATAGAGGTTATTGAAGGAAGGCTGGGACGCGTGTCCCTTAGTGGAGATTTTTTCTGTTACCCCGCAGAGGGAATTGATTGGCTGGAATCAGGTCTCAGCGGAAGAGGCCTTGACGAACTCGAAACCTTTCTGGATTATTTTTATAAAGAAAAAGGGATTGAAACCCCCGGCATCACAATAGAAGACTGGTTGAAGGTCTTGGCTGACTAACAACTGCTCACGCAAGAGATGGCGGTGGTTCCAAACTCGATTTATCTTTTGGCGGTTGTTTTAAGAAAGGTAGGCAAGGGGGTCACTGTTACGCCTTTTTCGATTGGATAAGGTTCTTTTATCGGGGCAATGATCCAGGCCTCCCGAATGCCAAGATCTCTCAAGGAATTCCAAAAACCTTTTGTAACCTGTGGTGCGGCTGATGCTTTGCATTCCACGCCAATTCTTTTTCGCCCTCTCTCAAGAACAAGGTCAAGCTCAGCCCCAGCTGACGTTCGATAAAATCCCGCCTTCCAACCTTGAAACACCTCCATGACATTTTCTAAAACAAGCCCCTCCCAAGAAGAACCGAAAACAGGATGACTCATGAGATCGTCCAGTGTTTCAATGTCAAGAAGTGCGTGTAGGATGCCGGTATCTCTAATATACACCTTCGGAGATTTCACTAATCTCTTTTTGAGGTTTGCTTGAAAAGGAGGTAGTACCCTGATCATAAAAGTCTGTGCCAGTAAATCAATATACGATAGAATGGTTGGATGCGTGACACCAATGGATTCCCCAAGCCTTGAGGAATTTAAGAGCTGCCCGTGATTGTGGGCACACATCATCCAAAGCCTTCTAACTGATTCAGCGCCAATTTGAAAACCAAGTTGAGGGATATCTCTCTCGAGGAATGTTCGAATGAAATTTTCTCGCCACCTCATACTGCTTCTCTCATTTTTAGCGAGATAGCTTTTTGGAAATCCGCCTCTCAACCAGTACTTATTCAGTCGTTCATCCTCATCCCGCTCATCTCCAGTGATTTCGGTCAAAAGAAATGGCGTTAGTTCAAGATAAGCTATCCTGCCTGCAAGTGTTTCTGAACTCTGTTTGATTAGGTCTCTAGAGGCCGAACCAAGAATCATGATCTGGCCGTTTTTCCCCCTTTCATCAAGAACGCTCCTCATAATTGAGAATATTTCGGGTGCCCTTTGGATCTCATCGAGGCAAACCAATTTTTCCTTATTCATTTCAAAGAATAGCTCAGGCTCCCGCAGTTTGTTTAAATCAGACGGCTTCTCAAGATCGAGGTACATGCTATCTTTAATCTCTGCTGCTAAAACCTTGGCTAAAGTCGTCTTGCCACATTGCCGTGGGCCCAGAATAGCCACGGCCGGAAAATCATCCAGGCATTCACGAACAATTTGATGTAATTTCCTCTTTAAATATCTACCTTGCATATTGAAATTATAATTTACAATTTGCAAGGAGTCAACAAAAAAACAAAAATTATCCTTGTAAATCGAAAGCATATCTTTCAATTTACAAGGAAATTATCTATAAAACGGGACGTTGGTTCTAAAACAACTTTCTCTCTTGGCCATCAGTTATTTTCTCATTCCAACAACGGCGGAAAATGTTACCAAACCTCATTTAACACACGAACGTGTGAACAATGAGCACATCATGCCCGGGCCCGGGTGGCTGTACAAAACACCCGATTCATTAATGTAATTTTCTGATTATGGTTGAAAAGGCTGGGATTTTGAGCTAAATTAACAATGTTTATGAGATAAGGTTATCATTACTGTTCGTAACCGTTAATAAAATCTGATTTTTCACGGGTTATGACTTTTGCAAGTAACCTAACCATTCAAACCTTTTTGAAATTGGCTGAAAACTAAATCTTAACCTAATTGAGATAAGAAGGGTCAGCAAACCTTTAAGCAAGGAGG
>CAZIXY010000113.1:0-9782 GCA_964543315.1 uncultured Desulfobacteraceae bacterium
AACGGTATGTGGAATTGGAGGTTACCAGCAGCAATATTCCAATGGTGGAAATTTTTTCGAGTGCAGGTCTTGAGGAGATGGAATTCAACGTAAAAGAGGTCTTTGGTAATATCTTTCCTGCCAAGAAAAAGAAGAGGAAAGTCAAGATTCCTGAGGCCATGGAGATTATTTTTGAGGAAGAATCACAAAAGCTTGTTGATATGGACAAGGTGGTCGAACAGGCGGTTCGGTTGACGGAGCAAAACGGCATTATATTTTTGGACGAACTGGATAAGATAGGAGGTTCCGACTCTTCCCACGGACCGGATGTGTCCCGGGAGGGTGTGCAGAGGGATCTCCTTCCGATTGTGGAAGGATCCACTGTCATCACGAAATACGGTATGGTAAAGACGGACCATATCCTTTTTATAGCGGCAGGGGCCTTCAATGTGAGCAAGCCTTCCGACCTTTTGCCGGAACTCCAGGGAAGATTTCCCATAAGGGTTGAACTGGATTCCCTTTCTATGGAAGATTTTGTGCGTATTTTAAAGGAGCCCAAAAATGCGTTGGTAACGCAATATGAGGCATTGCTTTCCACCGAAGGGATTGACTTGATTTTTGAGGAGCCTGCCATAAGGGAGATCGCCGGTATTGCCAGCAAGGTTAACGAGCGCACGGAAAATATCGGGGCACGTCGTCTCCATACCGTTATGGAAAAACTACTGGATGAGGTGTCCTTTGATGCGCCGGATATGGAAGCTAAGACCGTAACCATCTCCAGGGAATATGTTGCGGAAAAATTAGAAGAAATATTGGAAGATGATAATTTGAGCAGGTACATATTATGATTAGCCATACTGACAGGGCCAAGGTTCTCATTGAGGCCCTTCCTTACATACAAAAATTTAATGGGGCCACCATAGTTGTTAAGTATGGTGGGAGTGCCATGGTAGACGAGCATCTCAAGCAGGATTTTGCTCTGGATGTTATTTTGATGAAGTATGTGGGAATGAACCCTATCGTGGTGCACGGTGGAGGCCCGCAGATCGGTGATTTTTTGAAAAAGCTGTCCATAGAGCCGGAGTTTGTGGATGGGATGCGGGTTACCGACAAGCAGACCATGGATGTGGTTGAGATGGTTTTGGGAGGGAAGGTCAACAAGGAGATCGTGAATCTTATCAACCATAACGGTGGTAAAGCCGTCGGATTGTCCGGTAAAGACGGCGGCCTCATTACCGCCCGGAAAATGAAATATTTGAAAAAACAAACGGATGACAGGCCGTCCGAGATAATTGATATGGGCATGGTAGGCGAAATTATTGCCGTGGACAAACAGATCCTGTTGAGTCTCATAGAAAGCGGATTTACTCCGGTTATTGCTCCGGTAGGCGCGGGCAGGGGCGGAGAAACATACAATATTAATGCGGATCTGGTGGCCGGACACATCGCCGCTTCTCTTAAGGCGAGAAAACTGATTTTGATAACAGATACCGAGGGAGTGCTTGATAAAAATTCCAAGCTTATCTCAACCATCAGGATGGGGGAATCAAAGAGGTTGATCGGAGACGGAACCATTAAAGGGGGAATGATACCAAAAATAAACTGCTGTCTCGAGGCCCTCAAGGGCGGTGTCAAAAAGGCACATATCATTGATGGGCGCAAAGACCACGCCATATTGCTTGAGATTTTTTCAAAAACAGGCGTGGGTACGGAGATAGTTCACGGGAAGTGAGCGAAAATTTATCCGCAATTCAAAACTTTCGGGTTACGAGGTCTTTCCCGGGTATTGGGGGGAGACCTCCGAAGGACCTTATTTCATAGTAAAGGATGGGTAACAATGCAGGATCAAAGCGAAAATACCATGAATATGGCCGACAAATATATGTTTAAGACATACGGTCGTTTTCCCATTTGTCTGGTAAAAGGTGAAGGATGCCGGGTATGGGACGAGGAAGGTAAAGAGTATCTTGATTTTGTGGGAGGTATCGCAGTATGTGCCCTGGGGCACAGTGCGGCGCTTGTGACCCGGGCGCTCAAAGAGCAGTCCAGAGAGCTGGTCCATGTTTCTAATCTTTATTACACGAAGCCCCAGACGGACCTGGCGCAACTCCTGGTAGAGCATTCCTTTGCCGACAGGGTTTTTTTCTGTAACAGCGGTGCCGAGGCAAATGAGGCGGCTATAAAGCTGGCACGTCGCTATTCAAAGGAAAAGTTCGGCGCCCGGAGACATGTCATTGTCTCCATGAACAATTCATTTCATGGCCGTACCATGGCTACCCTTTCAGCCACAGGTCAGGGAAAGATCCAAGCGGGATACGATCCTTTGTTGGAGGGGTTCAAATTTGCGGCATTCAATGATTTTGATAGCCTTCAGGGGAACTTGGATGATTCGGTGTGTGCCGTGATCCTTGAACCGATTCAGGGTGAAGGGGGAGTCGTGTGCCCTGATCCCTGTTATCTTAAAAAGGTCAGTGATTTGTGTAAAGACAGCGGAATCACTTTGATTTTTGACGAAGTGCAGGTTGGTATGGGCCGGACCGGAAGTTTTTTTGCCCACGAGCATTATGGTGTGACACCGGATATTGTGACCATGGCCAAGGCCCTCGGTAATGGTTTGCCCATAGGGGCCATGCTGTCGACGGAAGAGTTGAGCGGGGCGTTCGGTCCCGGAAGTCATGCCACCACTTTTGGCGGGACGCCGCTGGTAACCGCCGTATCCAGGGCCGTGGTCAAGAGTATCCTGGAAGACGGCTGGATAGACCACTGCAAGGAGGTGGGGGATTATTTCAAGGAAAAATTGCAGCAGCTTGCGCAGAAATACGACATGATTAAAGAAGTCAGGGGCCTGGGCCTTATTATCGGTGTTGAACTGGACACTCCCGGTGCCCCGATAGTGGATGCCTGTTTAAAAGACGGCTTTTTGATTAACTGCGCCCAGGAAAAGGTGCTCCGTTTTGTTCCGCCCCTCATTGTCAGCGAGAATGAGATTGATTTGTTGATAGAGTCCCTTGACAAGACATTCAGTGAGCTGGGCGACTCGGAGAAGGAATGATACATGAAAAAGGATCTATTAAGCTTAAGAGATCTGGAAAGAGATGAAGTCCTTGGTCTTATAGCCAGGTCTCTGGAAATCAAGAGGGCCGGAGGAAGAACTGAAAGGCCGCTTAGGGGATACAGCCTCGGTCTGGTGTTCGACAAGTCCTCTACGCGGACACGGGTCTCATTTGAGGCTGCCATGGGCCGACTTGGGGGACAGACTATCTTTTTAAGCAGGAAAGACACCCAGATGTCAAGGAACGAACCTGTGGAAGACACCGCCCGGGTGCTGTCCCGCTACCTGGATGTTTTGGCCGTAAGGACATATTCTCAGACGCTGGTCGAAGAGATGGCGCGCTGGTCCGAAATACCGGTTATTAACGCCCTGACGGATCTGTATCACCCCTGCCAGGTTCTGAGTGACCTGGTGACTGTAAAGGAAAAGATGGGTTCTCTGGATGATCTGAAAGTTGCATGGATAGGAGATGGAAACAACGTCGCCCATTCATGGATTAATGCGGCAAGAATTCTGGGCTTTAATCTGGTCCTTGCCTGTCCGCGGGGCTATCATCCAAACCCAAAGGTCCTGAAAGGGTCGGCCGAAAATATCAGAGTACTTGAAGATCCTGCCGAAGCCGCCCGTGATGCGCACGTGATTAATACGGACGTGTGGGCAAGTATGGGCCAGGACGAAGAAAAAGAACAGCGTCTCTTGGATTTCCAGGGATTTCAGGTGAATGAATCGATCGTAAATCTCGCAAGGCCCGATGCCCTTATCATGCACTGCCTCCCCGCTCACCGCGGAGAAGAGATAACAGCCGATGTCCTTGAGGGGCCACATTCAGTGGTTTTTGACCAGGCGGAAAACAAGATGCATTTGCATCAGGCACTACTGGAAAAACTGCTGATCGCGGGATAATTGCCCGAAAAAAAAGACAAAATCTCACACCCGCCGTCGCCCCTTCGACTTTGCTTAGGGCTATGGCAGGCAGGCAGAGAAAAACAAATCAGACAGAATCTACAGGATGAACAGGATCTTTCGCATTTTTTTAAAGGCTGCCTCTCACAGAGTACGCAGCCGCCGACGCAAACCGACTTCGCTAATGCTATGCCGCGTCAAGGGCTATGGCGAGCCAAGGAGGCACAGGGTTTATTTCGGTGTTGTTTCAAAGATATGTGGAGGATCATCGGAGGCAAAAACAAGCCGGCTTGTTTTTACTGACGTTGACTCCTCCTCATAAGTCCGGATGTAAGTCCATCCGGACCATCACCTTGTGATATCTTTGAAACGATGCGCGCCCTGAGAGAGACTGTTTTCAAGTTTTTACGTTATTATTATCTCTGCGAACTTTGCGGGCTCTAGCGACCCTGAGCCTAGTCGAGGGGGAGCGGGCGTGAAAAAAACGATACCACACTTAGGTGCTTGAATAACACATTGAGAGGTGACGCACATTGAAAGAAAAACCGAAAAAAATCGTACTTGCTTATTCGGGTGGGCTCGATACGTCTGTCATATTGACCTGGCTGAAAGAAACCTATGAATGTCCGGTTATCGCCTATGCAGCGGATCTGGGCCAGGGGGATGAGATTGACGGGATTGAGGAAAAGGCAATCAAGACCGGCGCTGATGAAATTATCGTTGAAGATCTCAGGGAAGAATTTGTCCGCGATTTTGTCTGGCCTGCTTTAAGGGCCAACGCCATCTACGAATCAAACTATCTGCTTGGGACTTCTCTTGCAAGGCCGCCTATCGCGAGAGGTCAAGTTGAGGTTGCAAAAAGGATGAATGCGGACGCTGTGTGTCACGGCGCAACGGGCAAAGGCAATGATCAGGTAAGGTTTGAACTGGCCTACATGGCTCTGGAGCCGGGGCTCAAGATTATTGCGCCATGGAGGATCTGGCAGTTCAGGGGCAGGGAAGATCTCATGGAATATGCCCGTTCTAAAAACATCCCGGTTCCGGTCACCAAGAAAAAGCCTTATTCCAGTGACAGGAACCTTCTGCATATCAGCTTTGAGGGGGGAATCCTTGAGGATATCTGGAGGGAACCCCAGGAGGATATGTTCGTCCTTTCCGTTTCGCCTGAAGAGGCTCCAGATCAGGCCACCTATATTGAAATTGAATTCCAAGAGGGAAATCCCGTCTCGGTAGATGGAAAGTCGATGTCGCCGGCGGAACTTTTGGCGTATTTAAATGATCTGGGTGGGAAAAACGGGATCGGCCGCGTGGATATAGTTGAAAATCGGTATGTGGGCATGAAATCAAGAGGGGTTTACGAGACACCGGGGGGGACCATTCTCAGGACGGCTCATCTGGCCATGGAATCAATCACTGTTGACAGGGAGGTTATGCATATCTGTGAAGGATTGGTGACCAGATACGCGGAAATGATCTATTACGGTTACTGGTTTTCTCCTGAGCGGAAGATGCTCCAGGCTATGATCGATGAGGCACAAAAGAACGTTAACGGATTTGTCAGACTGAAGCTATATAAGGGTAATTGCACAGTGGCAGGAAGAAAATCGGAATTGTCCTTGTACCATCCGGATTTTGCTACATTTGAGGGAGATGAGGTTTATAATCAAAAGGACGCAGAGGGATTCATACGACTCAGCGGCCTGCGTTTAAAAATAGCCAGGTTGTTGGAAAAGGATCGCCGATAAAGTGAATGAAGCTCCCCGAAGCAAGCTACGGGGTATCAAGCGGAATTACGGCGTAGCCAACCCGTCTTCGCTCTGACGAGCTTCGCCGTGGTTCGTTTCGCCATTCATCCCTGCAACAAGTTGCAGGGTATTCTGGCGAAGCCGAATAAATCGGCTGGTATTCATCCATAACCAGTCAATTTCTGGACGGAGTTTTCAGCGGTCATACATAAACAATGAGCCCATCGGGGGACCGGTTCCCTATAATAAGCTGAAAATCAACGAAAGGATTTAAATATGGCCCGAAAGGTTTGGGGCGGCCGTTTTAAAGAAGAAACGGACGCCCTTGTCAAAAGGTTCAATGCCTCCATTGGTTTTGATCGCCGCCTGTACATCCAGGAAATCGAGGGAAGCATGGCCCATTGCCGGATGCTGGCCAAGCAGAAGATTATCAACGATGATGAGGCGTCGCAGATCATAGAGGCCCTTGGGGAGATCAAGCGGGAGCTTGCCCGGGGGAAATTTGCCGTTGATGACGGCTACGAGGATATCCATTGCCTTGTGGAGGAGGCCCTGGTCGAAAAGGTGGGAATCCTGGGCGAAAAGCTTCACACAGGCAGGAGTCGAAACAGCCAGGTGGCCCTGGACACCCGTCTCTACGTGAGAGAGGTCATCGACAGGGTCGTTCACCTCATCAGGGAAAATCAACGGGCACTCGTCACATTGGCGGAAAAAAATTTCGACCTGATAATGCCCGGTTATACCCATTTGCAGCGTGCCCAGCCCGTACTCCTGGCCCATCATCTGCTGGCCTATTATGAAATGCTGAAAAGGGACCTTGAGCGCTTTGACGAAAGCTTGAAACGGATTAATATCCTCCCGTTAGGCAGTGCAGCCCTTGCTGGTACCACGTTTGATCTGGACCGGGAAATGGTAGCCGAAGAGCTGGGTTTTGCAGATATCAGCAACAACAGCATGGACGCCGTGAGCGACAGGGATTTTGTTTTGGAGTTTCTTTTTAATGTGTCTGTGTTGATGATGCATCTCAGCCGGCTGAGCGAGGAGCTTGTTATCTGGTCAAGCCAGGAGTTCGGTTTTGTATCGATCTCCGATGCCTTTTGCACGGGCAGCAGCATCATGCCCCAGAAGAAAAACCCGGACATGCCGGAACTTATAAGGGGAAAGACGGGCCGGGCTTACGGGCATCTGATTTCTCTTTTGACGACAATGAAGGGTCTTCCGCTTACTTACAACAAGGATATGCAGGAGGATAAGGAGGCCCTTTTTGACGCGGCAGATACAAGTGAAATTTGTCTGGAAGTGATGGGCAGACTCCTTGGCGAAATTACTTTCAACGGTGAACGGTTAAAAGAGGTTACCGAAAAGGGTTTTCTGGTGGCAACCGATCTAGCCGATTATCTAGTACGGAAAGGAATGACGTTTAGAGAAGCTCATGAAATCGTTGGTGAGATGGTCCTTTTTGCCGCTGAGCAGGGAAAAGAACTTCACGAGCTCAAGCTGGATGAGATGCAGGGCTTTGCAAGAGGGATCAAAAAGGACGTTTACGAATGGCTTGATCCGCCGGAATCTATAAAGAGAAGGAATATTCCGGGTGGAACAGGGCCGGACATGGTGAAGAGAAACCTGAAAAAGGCCAGACAGGAGATGAAGGTTTGAACCGCCAGCAGCTTTTTTTCGTCGTTTTAGGTTTGGTCTTTCTGGCCCTCGTGGCCTGTGGCAAGAAAGGTCCTCCTTTTTTACCTGAGAGCAATATGTCCTATAGGGTGCAGGGGTTGACTGTCGAGCAGAAAAACGGAACCTTTTTTTTTAGAGGGAGGATTGCGGCTTTAGGAGGGCAAAAAAGCGCCGGATCACAAGTGAAAGGCTGTAGGGTTTATCATACCTGGTATGATTTGGAAAAACCACCATGTGATGGTTGCCCGGTTGACTATTCAGGTTACCGTGAGATAAATGACGAAGTGTTGAGAGGGGAAGATTTTTTTTGCGAATTAACATTGAATAAAAAGAGAGGGATTCACTTTTTTGAGGTACGATTGATCGGGCAAAGTGGAGCGGCCGGTCCTCCGTCAAACAGAATAAAACTGACAATAAAATAGAGCCCTTCCCCGGAACGGTGGAAACCCATCGCCTTCAACAGAGGCAAAGTTTAGGTTGTTGCGAAGCGAGTTGTCATTCCCGCCGCCGAGCCGGAATCAAGGGGAGGGGATGGTGAGTTGTTTATGCATCATTTTCAATATAAAAACAGCGAACTTTACTGCGAAGAAGTCGCCGTGTCTAAAGTGGCCCGGGAACTGGGCACACCTTTTTATCTTTATTCTCATGCCACTTTGCGAAAGCATTTCAGGGCCTTTGACGACGCTTTCGGCGGCGTCAAACACCTGACATGTTTTTCCATGAAATCCAATTCCAACCTGGCTATCCTAAGGCTTTTCAGCCGGGAAGGAGGAGGCGTGGACATTGTTTCCGGGGGAGAACTTTACAGGGCCCTGAAGGCCGGGGTGGATCCGGAAAAAATTGTATTTTCCGGTGTGGGAAAACGGGTTGAAGACCTCGAGTATGCCCTTCAGTCGGATATCCTCTTGTTCAATGCGGAATCCACACAAGAGATCTTGAGGCTTAATGATGTTGCAGGGGCCATCGGTAAAAAGGCACGGGTGGCGATGCGTGTCAATCCGGATGTAGACCCGAAGACACACCCGTATATTTCAACGGGTCTGAAAGAAAACAAGTTCGGTATTGATATCAGTGAGGCTCTTGAGCAATATACCGCTGCAGCCGGCATGAAGAACCTTAAGGTGTGCGGAGTCTCCTGTCATATTGGATCTCAGTTGACGCAGGTGAGCCCATTTGTGGATGCGGTCGGGAAATTAATGCAGATGATTGCCGAATTGGAGGAGACAGGAATAAGGATAGAATATCTTGATCTGGGAGGGGGTCTGGGAATCACCTATGATAAGGAGGAACCCCCGCATCCCAGTGAATACGGCATGGCTATTCAAGATGAATTAAAGGTCGCGGACAGGACCCTGATACTTGAACCGGGTCGGGTGATTATGGGCAATGCGGGCATCCTGGTGACCAAGGTTCTCTATACAAAGTCTATAAAGGACAAATTGTTCTTTGTCGTGGATGCCGCCATGAATGATTTGATGCGGCCGAGCCTGTACGGTTCCTATCACGGTATACAGCCCGTCAGTAAATGCGGGCGCGGTAAGGTTAAGGCCGATATTGTAGGGCCTATCTGCGAGTCGGGTGATTTTTTCGCAAAGGGAAGGGACGTAGAGTCCTTTGAACCCGGAGAGCTGATGGCGGTTATGAGCGCCGGAGCATACGGTTTCAGCATGTCTTCCAATTATAACTCGAGGCCCAGGGCATGCGAGGTAATGGTAAAAAACGACAGGTTTTATGTCATAAGGGCCAGGGAGACCTATGAAGATCTCGTGAGGGGGGAGGAAATCCCTGATTTTCTAGATTTATAATTATTAAATCTAAACGATTTTATGATTTTAAGTAAGCCATTAGGGATATGGAAGCCATCGAATTTTGGAAAATGAGCGGGAGCGGTAACGATTTCATCCTTATCGACAACAGAGACGGACGGGTGAAGGATAAAGAGATGGGTCGACTTGTCGAAAGGGCCTGCAGGCGCAGAGAATCCGTGGGAGCTGACGGTGTTATCTTTGTCGTCGGCTCTAAGCAATACGATTTTGGATGGCACTATTTTAATGCGGACGGCGGGGAGGTGGAAATGTGCGGAAACGGCGGACGGTGTGTCTCCCGTTTCGCCTTTTTAAAGGGGATAGCAGGTCCGGATATGACCTTTGAAACATTGGCCGGACCTGTCTCCGCAGAGGTCAAGGGTCGGATGGTCAAGGTTCTTATGCCCAGGCCCACCGGCCTTTCAATGAACCTGGATCTGGGAAATCAGCAAAGCTGGAAAAGCGTTGACTTTATTAATACGGGAGTTCCCCACGTGGTGGTCGGCGTTGAAGATCTTTTTAATTATCCGATTAAGGAACAGGGCCGCATGATCCGTTATCATGCACATTTTTCCCCGGAAGGCACCAATGCCAGTTTTATGAAGGCAATGGGTCAGGATCAAA
>CAZIXY010000114.1:0-9732 GCA_964543315.1 uncultured Desulfobacteraceae bacterium
CGTCCGGCCGGAGTTTTACAATTTTATCCCGGGCCACATAAGGATCAACCGCGCTCCCGACAATTTCGATATCTCTGTATCGGGACAACTCATCGGTCAGAATTTTACGGACAACGGCCGAGTCATCTACAATAAGTACTTTGATCATCTTCTTTTCCTGTTCTTCCGGAGCAGCCCTCTTTTATCGTCATTCCCGCTAAAACGGGAAACCATAAATGCCTTCTATTAACTCTCGCTCCATGCATACCTGGAGACAGGTCTTACGGCAATGACCGTTCTCCGGCAACCTAAATATCCCCAAACAAATAAAGAGAACATTGTTCACCATCAATGTCCAGCTTCACCATGGATGTGGGCGAGCGTCCATTGTATTTTTCCGTGGCTTCTTTTATCGCTTCACCGCCCTTAATGATTTCCGGCGAACCAATGTCAAATACGGCCTGCTTTCCGGCGATTGGAGGCAATAAGTTACCGCAAATGACATTTATAGTCTCCTTAAGAGCATCATCTTTTTGGCCTAATGTTGTTTCTTCTTCACAATCAACTCCGAGCATGTTTGCAGTCAGCTCTGAAAGGACTTGAGCTGAAACTGTTATGACGAGCGCCCCAGAAAATGGGCCCGTAAACAAAACTCGTGCCGCCACCGCAGAATCAAAGTCCGTGTTACCCGGCTCATCTTCCGGGAAAGAAAATAAGAAGGCTAATTGTTCCAATGTCTCTGCGGCCACGCGAGATAGTGTCTCTTTAATTTGCTCATTCATCATCGGCCTCTATTCCTGTGATTGCCATAATAACATCGCGCACGATTTCAGGGGTAAAAGGTTTCTGGATAAAACTGGCACCCTTCTGCTGCAATCGTTCTATGCGTGTCTTACTTCCTTCGGTAGATATAACGACTACCGGGATGTCTTTCATATCCGGATTCTCCTGCATGCGATCTATCATCTCCTCCCCATTCATGACCGGCATATTAATATCCACAACTGCCAGGTCTATCCAGTGCTGATCAAGTGCATCCAGTCCCTCCTGACCGTTTCCGGCCTGATAGACCTCCCCAAGAGGAAGCCCGCTCATACGCAAGGTTTTTAAGATCATAGCCCGCATAACAGAACTATCGTCAACAATAAGGACATTGATTGCCATACTAATTACCTCTTATAAAATCGCTCCGCGGTTTTATGAAACGCGGCTACGCCGCTACTAAAAATAGGAAATTCCCATCAACTGTTTTTGTCCGATTCAAAAACATTGAGTAATTCATCAGTCCATTGTAATGTCTGGCTGGCAACCAGTTCAAGCTGGGTGGCCTTAAGCCCTAACCGCTTTGTTGCCAGAGGCGACGGCTCATAATGGAGTCCTTCTCTTCCCACGCCAATGCCAAGCATGAGGCAGAGTACATTAGCCACATGGACAATATCTACCAGCATGCCTGTCTCGTCGGCAGAGTCCGGGTCGTGGTGCCAGCGAACTGCACTGACAACTTCTGGTGGGAACGACCAGTTTTTCAATATTTCAGCTCCGATTTCAGCATGGTCTGTCCCTAACACCTTTCGCTCTGCCACTTGAAAAGGTATTCCTTCTGATGCTGCGCTCTCAATCTCTTTCAAGTCTTCTTTTACAAAATCGCCCAAAATCAACTTTCCCACATCGTGAAGCAGGGCTGCCGTAAAAATCTCCTCGGCTGTGGGAATTCTTAATTCCTTCACCAGGCATTCCGCGGCAACCGATACTGCAATCGAATGCCGCCAGAGTTCACCCGCAGGCAAATCATAGCCGAGAACCTGTTCATCCATTACGGCATTCACGCAAGAAACCATAACCAAGTAGATAACCCTTTTCGATCCTAACAGGACTATAGCCTGTTTCACTGAGCCTATCTGAGAGGCAAACCCAAAATATGCCGAATTTGTCAGTTTCAGGATATTGGCTGTTAGACCCGGGTCGTATCGCAAAATTTCGCCAATTTCAGACGTAGAGGTATCCGGATCATCCAGCAGCTTCAACACCCTTGCTGCCGTCCCAGACATACTGGGAAACAATTTCACCCTTCTCATTATATTATTTGGTAATTCCGTGTGTGTCACAGCTTCCTCTTCTCTCCTTTAATGCTGATTATCACCTGGCCCGTTGCAAGGTCCAAAGTAACCGTGCGACTTATCGAACCGCCGATGTCCTCGGCTTTTAGGAGAACGCCGTTCTTCCAAAGGACTTTCTTCAGTACGGTGTAGTTTCTATCACCTATTTTGAACATTTCATTCTTGCCCAGGGGAGCGCCACAGCCTGTGGCTTTGACCACCATTCTCTTTTTCTGCCCGCCCAGTCCATATAGTTGTTTGAACAACTCCGGAACCCCTGTGTCCACAAACATGTAAGGATTCGCCTCGGCCTTCTGCGGATTAATCTTGGACAATGGTAACATGGCATGTAAAAGTCCACCCACTTTTTCAACCGGATCATAGACCATCAGGCCAAGACAACTTCCTAAAGCATGGGTCACAAGCATGTCCCCGTTTCTCCCAACCTTCATATCACCAACTACAACAACGTGTCTCATTAGTTCTTTCCGCAACTCGATAGATTAGTCATCTGCAACTTGTCATTCTTCATCTTTGAATGATAAAACACTTCGCGCACTTTAGAATACTTCACAGTTGGTCATTTCCTGTACGTGGCAGGACGCACATATTTAAATTTATGTGATATAGAGGATAGGCCCTCTGAATGGCCGACAAAAAGATACCCACCCTGTTCCAGGAGATCCCAGAAACGGTTGATTAATTTCTGCTGGGTGGGCTTATCAAAGTAAATCATCACATTGCGGCAAAAAATGACATTGAATGGGCCCTTCATCGGCCATGGATCCATCAAGTTCAGCCACGCAAATTTAATCATTTTACTGATGCTGTCTTTTACACGGTAGGTACGTGGCCGCTCTTTTCGATTCTTTATGAAGTATTTCTGCAAAAGCAACGCCGGAACGTCCCGCAACGTTTCTTCTTTGTAAACGGCCTCACTTGCCTTTTCCAGCATTTTTGTCGATATATCGGTAGCCAGGATCTTCACGTCCCTGGAGTCTATATTCGGTACTTCATCCCTTAGCAAAATTGCCAGGGAGAAAGGCTCCTCACCGGAAGAACAGGCGGCACTCCAGAACCTCATCCTTGGATTCTTCAGTTCCGGCAATATTTTGTCACGCAGATAGTTAAAATGCTCCGGCTCGCGGAAAAAGCCTGTCTTATTTGTTGTGATCACATCGATCATGAGGCCCAGTTCCCGGCTTCCATCATCGTTCTCGATGTGATTCATATACTCATCGAAGCTTCGCATTTTTAGTGCTCGCAGTCGCTTCATGAGGCGGGCTTTTACAAGCGCCTCTTTACCGGCTTTCAGATCGATCCCGGAGAACTGATACACTAATTGGCTAACCTTATTAAATTGTTTCCCGCTCAACTCAATTGACATTGAATTCATGGCCTGGCCTCCATCCCTTCGCCATTCCCCGAGTTTGCAAACTTCACAACCCCGCCAGCATCCAGAATTAGACCTACTCGACCATTAGGCATAATAGCACTTCCGGAAATACCGGGTATATTTTGCATTGTCTCTCCCAATGTCTTGATAACAACTTGCTGCCTGCCGATCAGTTCGTCAATGATCAGCCCAGCTTGACTTCCATCGTCTTCAATCACCACTGCAAGCGTCTCATCCGGGTTTCGTTTAGCGCCTTCGATTTGGTAGAGATCCGCCAATCGAAACAATGGAATGAGCCTTCCCTGGAGGGATAGCATCTCACCTCGATTGAGTACGGTCGAAAGGTCTTTTGGATCGGGCTTGATGGAAGTGACGATCGAAAGCATAGGAATAACATATGTTTCCTTACCCACACGAGCAACCATTCCATCAATAATCGCAAGAGTCAGTGGAAGCCTCATTTGAAAAACGCTTCCCTTTTCCAGCTCGGATTGGATTTCGATCTGTCCACGCAGGGCTTCGATGTTTTTCCTCACAACGTCCATCCCCACACCACGGCCTGATACGTCAGTGACTGTCTTGGCGGTAGAGAAACCTGGTTCAAAGATAAGGTTGAACACCTCCCGATCGCTGAGCGTGTTTCCATCGCTAACAAGTCCTTTTTCTCGTGCTTTGTTAAGAATCACCTCACGATCAATGCCTTTACCATCGTCCTTTATCTCTACCACTACGCTGCCGGCAGAGTGATAGGCAGATAATTGTATCAGCCCATCTTTGGGCTTGCCGATTTTCTCTCTGATCTCGGGCGTTTCTATGCCATGATCCACTGCATTCCGCACCATATGCACAAGAGGATCTTTAATGGCATCTGCCATGTTCCGGTCAATCTCCGTGTCTTCGCCTTCGGTGACAAAATTGACGTTTTTGCCAATGTTACGGGCAAGGTCCCTCACTAACCGGGTCATTTTCTGGAAAGTCGCTTTGAGCGGAACCATCCTCATGGACATGCTCATATCTTGAAGTTCACGGACAATCTTGCTTGTATGGCTAACCTTTTTTAAGAGTTCATGGTTTCCGTTGTTTACAACTATCTCGTCCTGCGCTACCATGGAGTGGGAAATCACTAATTCTCCCACCATATCAATCAAACGGTCTAACCGGTCAGTACCCACACGAATTGATGCTTCTACTGCCTTTTTCCCTTCTTTCATTTGCCGCTGTGTTCGAAGTGCCTGGCCAACGTCCTTTACCGATGCAGCCTTTGATTCCACAATGGCCTTACCAATCGGCACATCAGGATAAGCGGCTACGGCTTCTTCCAACTCATCCCTTTCAACCTTGCCCTCGGCAACCAGAATGTCACCAAGTCGGGGCAAGTCTACGGCTTCTTCCACACTCTCCCGATCAACTTTGCCCTGGGCTACTAAAATATCTCCAATTCGAGGCATGCCTGCTCCGCCAGATTCTTCGGAGACACCGGCCTTTTCCGGATTTTCCAGAAGACGCATTAGCTCATCATAGCCTTCGGGCTTATATAGAGACTCACCACTTAGCGCTGGCTCAACGGATTCAATAAGTTCCTTGAGCATGTCAAGAGAACGGAGAGCCAGATCGGCGTACCCGCCGGTGTAACGTATTTCGCCGTCACGGACACGACTTAAAAGAGTCTCTGCGTGATGGCCCATTTCTGATATGATAGAAAGCTCCATAAAGGCGGAAGTCCCCTTGATGGTGTGAAAGGCGCGAAAAACAGTGCCTACGGCCTCCATGTCATCCGGGTCATTCTCAAGGGATAACAATGCCTCTTCGGCGTCTGTGATTAAATCAATGCCTTCGGTGATAAACTCTCCTATCAGATCAAAATCCGGATCTTCGGGCATGTAGTTTGTCAGGGGATCATTTACAGTCGGCTCATCTTCCTGCTCTGGAGCAAAATCTACGGATGGCTGGTATTCCTGCTCTCCAGGGGTAGCTGTTGTCAACTCCTCAGCCTGCGCTTCAACTCCCGTCTCAGAATGCCCCCCTGTCTTCTTCGTTCCGTTTTCCTCAATCGCATTCATGGCTTTTTCTATCAGCTTACCAACCTCGGTGATCGCCAAATCCGGATCAGGGACATTCCTCCTGATGATTTCTTCAACCACGTTAACAGCCTGGGTAATACTTGCACGGGCACTTTCAGGGTATGATTTGTCGGCTGCAATTGTTTCCAGGGATTCATGCAGGTTGGCCAGTCCGGGTATATCATCCGGCTCGATTTGGATTAGTAGCGCAGCAGCATCATCAAGAGTCACCTGGCCGGGCTGTTCAGCGGTTGAATCATCCATGTGCTCAATTGGTGGATCCCAATCGTCCGGATCTTGGTTCAGGGCTTTTGCCAGCTCTTTTCCCGCTTTCCTGACAAGTCTTTCGCGATCCGCATTTTCCAAAAGATACTCTTGGGAGGCATTGAGCCCCTCAAATATTGCATCAACCAGAGATAGGGGGTCGGGAGCGGATTTTTCAGAAATTGCCTGAACACCTTCCATACAAAGACAGAGAAGCTTATTCAATTCCGACATCTTTTTTTTGGGAATATCCTTGATCAGCCTACTCAATACGCCGTAACTGTGTTTCCATGCATCACAATCGTTTAGGCTAAGTGAATCGAGTTTTTTCCCGGTTTTTTTGAGCGTCTGAATTATTTTTCCATCTTTCTTACGCATTTCAAATTCCTTCCTGTAGTATTCTCTTATGAAAACGTATCATGTTAATAATTTCATAAAAAATTCATTCTGTGTCATGCCCGGGAAGCCTTTCCCGAAGCACTTAAGTTAGGAGTCCGAAACTGTCCGGAATGACTGGATTCCCGCCATAGACCATTCCCCGACCTGTGCGGGCAGAAATAACAAAAAAAGACAAATAAAGGTTTTTACAGGACTGTCAAATTACACTTCACCAGAAAGAACATTCCCGCTTTTACCGCTCATTTTCATCTCGCCGGTCCGGTGATAAACAGCATTGGATGCCGCAAAATTATTTAATAAGGTTAAAGAACCTCTTACGAGTTCAAGGGAGTGCGTGAGCAAGGATTTATTGCTGTGGTTGATTTCCCGAATACTTGGTATTAACGTTAAAAGATTTGAGTAACAAATCTTTAATCGGATAGAGTAAGGCTCTCCTACAAGTTGAGACAATTTGGTCAAGGTCAGATCCTGCGGATCATATCTCAGAGAATCGGCCAGTCTTCCCTGAACTCTCAGCCTCTGTTCTTCCAGGATCCGAATCTTAAGGATCAAGCTCTCTTTTTCTTTGCCGGCTTCATTCAATTCTTCCAGTTGTGAAGCGACGACCGCCTTTTTCTCTTTTTGGAGTATGGAAAGCAGTGATCTATAAAGATCCGTTTCTTCTTCCAGTAGTCCTAATAACTTTTTCAGTAATGAATCCATTCCAATCAATCATCGGCCTCAAAGTTATTTACATAAATATTATTCTTGATCTTTAAGTAATGACTCTTTAATCATCTTTGCGGCAAGCTTTTTTCCTTCAATTTTATAAGTTCCTTCCTTTATCTCATTTTTTATTCGCACTATCTCTTCCTCCCGGATATCGGGTAGGGTGTTTAAGACCTTCTTCGCCTCCTGGACCTCTCTCGCTTTTGGGGAGAGCACGACCTTATCCACTTCAAAAACGTCTTTTGAAGTCTGTTTTGTACTATCTATCTTTTTTTTGTCTTTGACGTTCTTAATGTAAGCATCCAGATTGATGGAATTGTCCTTCTCAATGATTTTCATTTTGTCTTAGAGCCTCCTGTCTTAGATAGTTACCTGATTTATAATGCCCAGGCAATTTAAAGCACTATTCATCTCTTTTCATATCGGCAAAATTGTAAAAAACTTAAGCTATTTAATTTACAGGTAACCGCCTTGAATGCTTAGGTTCTTCTTCCGCTTCCCGTCCTCCGCAGCAGCTCTGCTACGGAAACGGTCGGCCATAGCCTATGGCGTCGGACGAGGATGGGCAGCCTTCGCACTAATCACCTCCATGCTGACCGGGTGAGTAGCCACCCTTGCTTTTCATATATCCCTGTCCACGACTCAGTTGATTAAGAAGCATTGAAGAAAGTCCGATGCCGCCCTTCGATGAAAGATCCTTTGCCAGTTGAGTGTCCAACATTAATGTATATATTTCTTCCGCCTTTCCACCGCTTATAAAATCCGACTTAGGAACAGTCGCTCTCATTTCTTTAAGAAGGTAATAAATAAAAAGAGATTCGAGTTCAGAACATGCTTTCTTCAGCTCCTGATCGCTATTGACCTCCGAGCGGGCTTTTTCAGAATTTAAGGTCTTTCTAACGCTCTCTATTTTACTGTCTGTATTTATTCTCTGCCACGATATTGTTGGTACAGAAATCAGGTCCGGCATCATATTATCTCCAATTTTGCTTGCAGAGCCCCGGCTGCTTTGATGGATTGCAAGATAGCAATCAAATCTCGAGGGGTTACTCCGAGCGCATTCAACGCCCTAACAACCTTGCCAATACTCACCCCTGACTCTACTAGAAGTATGGGGCTTTTTTCTTCTGTTATGGATACATCCGTTTGAGGTACCGCCGTTGTTCTGCCCCGGGAGAAAGGCAAAGGCTGAGAAACATCTTGACTTTCCTTGACCTGAATACTGATGTTACCATGAGCGATTGCGACGGTTGAAATCCTCACATTTTCACCCATTATCACCGTTCCAGTTCTTTCATTAACCACAACTTTGGATATTGTATCCGGTTTGACGCCCAATCCTTCTATGAGCGCAACCAACTGGACAATGTTTTCCGAGTATTTCTCAGGGACCTTCACTTTTACAGTCCCAGCATCCAGGTTGCGGGCCAATGTCGTATTAAAAGCAGCATTTATTGCCTCTGCAACACGGGAGGCCGTCGTAAAATCAGGATTGTGCAAGGTCAAGGACAATGAATCTTTTTTATTAAAGAAAGAGGGGATTTTCTTCTCAACCAAAGCACCATCCACGACCCGTCCCACAGTTGGGAAATTCTTCTGCACTTTACCACCTGCTGCTCCTCCGGCCGAGAATCCCCCTGTACTGACCGGACCCTGGGCAACGGCATAAATCCTGCCATCAGCAGCCTTGAGGGGAGATAAAAGCAGTGTCCCCCCCTGGAGGTTTTCAGCATCTCCTATGGAACTGACGAGAGCGTCAAGCCTGCTTCCAACCCTGGCAAATGGAGGCAAATCAGCAGTCACCATTACCGCGGCAACATTATCAACCTTTATATCGTCTGAATGAACAGTTATTCCCATCTTTTCCAACATGCTTACCATGGATTGAATAGTGAATTCTGAATTTTGACCGTCACCGGTTCCATCCAGGCCGACAACCAATCCGTATCCGACAAGCTGGTTGGCACGCACACCCTCAATGTCTGCAATGTCCTTTATTCGTACGGCATGGGCATTAACAGCAAAGAAAATCAAGACTACTGAAATCAGAGAAAATCCTTTAAGTATCTTTTTAACTAAATGCGAAAGTGTCATTTTTCAACTCAAGCAATAAAATCTAAAAAGGCCAGATCCTGTTCAGGATATTTGCCAACCAGCCCGGACGCTGACGATCATCAACGACACCTACACCGCTGTATGCAATCCTTGCATCAGAGATACAGGTTGAAAGCACCACATTATCAGGGGAAATATCCCTTGGACGAATTACTCCGGATAAGGTTATGAACTGGGTCTCGTTATTGACCATAATCTGTCGAGATCCTGCTATCACCAAATTTCCATTGGGTAACACTTCTCTCACCCTAGCTGTAATATAAGCCGTCAGTTTTCCGGCTCGGCTCGTTGTTCCTTCTCCCTCAAAACCGCTCTCCAGACTACCCTTCACCGCCACTTTTTGAAAAGGATCAAAATATTCGGGCAGGCTTCTATAATTTTTTTCTCTATACTTGTTTCCCAAGCCGAAAAATTTTTCTATTCCTGCTGTGAGTGAAGAAGCCCTGCTGGTGTCGGTCGTCGCATTATTCTGAGCACTTGATGATTCAATAATGCTGATAGTAACTATGTCTCCAACTTTCCTGGCTTTAGGATTTATAAAGAGCTCACTTAAAGGGCCGTTATCCTCCCACAAAGAACCCTCCTGTTTAACAGGCGGCTTTTTTTTGACCTCATAATGAATGGGCTCCATGATAGGCTTTATGTCCTTTTGCCGAGCACCACACCCGAAAAGGGTTATGAAAAGGAAAGAAAAAGAAATTCCGAAAATGAAAAA
>CAZIXY010000115.1:0-9716 GCA_964543315.1 uncultured Desulfobacteraceae bacterium
TTTGGCTGCCTGCTCCCAAGAATCATCACTTGTCCCAACGAGCTCAATTATTTTATACGTGCTTCCGGCCATCTTCATCCTCCTTTGCTCTGCATAAGTTTACATCCAATGGTTCAGAACCTAAAAAATTTCACCTCCTTTCTTGTCTTAAAGATATTTAATATCCCTATTTATTCCCAGCTTATCAAACTGTTTAATATTTTGCAACATTGAAAATCTATAGCGTTTGTCGTGCCTTTTTCAAGCCCCTATTAAATCTCTTAAAAAATCTAACGGTAAATGATTGCAGGTTAGTATCATCCTTAAGATGCGTGTTGATATTTTCTTGACTTATATATATTTTTTACTTATCCTCATTCATTAAAAATATTTTTATTAACCATAAATTGAAGGAGGACTTATGGCGACTGTTAAACAAATTCAGTTTAGGTTGCGGCTTGCGAAAAAGACCTTAACGAAAGTTAACAAAGAACTGACAGCGACTAAAGCCAGGGTTAAAAAATTAGAGGCCCAACTCAAAAAAGCAAAAGCTGCGGAAAAGGCCGCTAAGGCAAAAGCAAAGAAGGCACCTGCGAAGAAAAAGCGAGTTGTGAAGAAGAAAGCGCCTGCAAAGAAAAAACGAGTAGCAAAGAAAAAATAATTTCCTGTTTGATGGTCATTAATGGATTTATTAAAACCGGGAGGGAATGTCCCTGGCCGGGAAGGAAGTTTGTTGTCTGAATAGGAAAAAACACGGATAATTTAATTTACGAAACCCCATTTTTTTAACTGCCTCTCCATGTTTGTCCTGTGGCTTCCCGGCCAATAATACCGTCCGCATGAAGGGCAGCATTTGATTCCCGATACGTTCTGATGAAACACATATTCAGGCACGTTTTCACGGACCTCATCCATTCGGATAACAATCAACAGTGTGTTGCATATCAGACATCGAGTGAACCATCTTGACCGCACGGGCTTAAGATTAAGTCTCTCCTTGAGTTCAGCTATTTGCTCTCCCACGTTATTCCCATGAAGGAGTACCGCGCCGGTGTACAGATGAACTTTCTCCCTGTGCCGCGATAATAAAAGCGCACCGGCTTTGACAATCTCATTCATGACACCGGGATCGTAATAACGCTGGTAGTGAGTATCATAGCCCAGAACCCTGAGCCATTTTGCCAGCCTGCCCAGCATGGTATCGGCCACGAACCTTATTTCCATAACCATTTCATTTTTGCATATTCTTTATTAACCCATGCATTCGTGTGATGAGCACTATAGTTCTTAGGCACTTCACTGGGGAATAAAGCCCCACCCTTAGGGTGGGGTATGTTGGTCGGCTATGCCAGCCAAACGGTTCGGCATGGCACTCTTCTCCAGTCCGCATCTGCTCCTAAGCTGCAAGCGGCCCTCCCTGCGGCCTGCTTGAACAGAAGCACGTGGATTCCATTAGGGCGTTGCAATGCAGACCACGACTCGGGCCGCGGCACGGGGCAGAGGGATTTTTATCCGAAAGATGCGTTCTTTCGAAGAGTCCCATACCTTCGCCTCTCATAAATATGCAGTAGTGGAACACCCCTGTGGGGTGCTAAATACAAAGGCCCGCCCTTTGGGTGGGGATTCTTTACTGGAATTCTTTCATTTCGTCAAATTGTAAAACCAGTGGCATGATGTATTATTAATTATTTACCACAATTTTAATATGTGGTAAACACGTGTTACAAATATCTAAAAGGGACTTGTATTTTCGGATTTGTTGTATGGACAAAATATTTATTGAAGGTGGTAAGGTATTAAAGGGCGCGGTAAAGGTGAGCGGCGCAAAGAACGCAGCGCTGCCCGTCCTTGCAGCGTGTATTTTGACAGGGGGCTGGCATAGCTTACATAATATCCCACGCCTGAGAGATATTGTGACTATTAAGAGCATTATGTCAAAGTTGGGAGTGGTATTCAGGGATGGAGGCGGGGGGCTTAAGATAAATTCAGACAACCTGACGGGCTGTGAAGCACCTTACGATCTGGTAAAGACCATGAGGGCGTCGGTTCTTCTTTTGGGGCCGCTTTTGGCCCGTTATGGAGAGGCGAGAATATCTTTGCCCGGTGGTTGCGCAATAGGCGCCCGCCCAATTAACATGCATTTAAAGGCCCTGGTTGCCATGGGAGTTGATATGTATTTGGACAGGGGTTACGTCAATGCCAGGGTGGATCGTTTAAAAGGGGCAGATATTTTTTTTGATATTCCTACGGTAACAGGAACCGAAAATATCATGATGGCGGCTGTGACGGCTGACGGCCGGACAGTTTTGGATAACGCCGCCAAGGAACCCGAAATCCGGGATCTTGCACGAATGCTCAGAGGAATGGGAGCAGATATCGAAGGAGACGGGACGGATACCATTACCATTAGGGGCGTGAAAGACCTGAAACCCGCAACGCACACAATTATTCCCGACCGGATTGAGGCCGGTACGTTCCTTATTGCCGGAGCCATGACCGGCGGTGACGTCACAGTGGAAGGGTGTGTGCCCTCTCATCTGGCTTCACTGACGGAAAAACTGGTGTCCACCGGAGCACGAATAGAAGCTTTCTCCGACAGTATAGCCGTCAAAGGATCTGACAGTATTCAGAGCGTGGATATTATAACTATGCCTTTTCCGGGTTTTCCAACGGATCTTCAGGCCCAATTTATGGCGTTTATGTGTATAGCGAGGGGTCGGAGCATAATCCGGGAATCTATTTTCGAGAACAGGTTCATTCATGTAAGTGAACTTAAGAGGATGGGCGCTGATATAGGAATAAACGGAAATCAAGCGATCGTGATCGGTAAAGGCCGCCTACTTGCGGCACCAGTGATGGCCACGGATCTTAGGGCCAGTGCCTCTCTAATATTGGCCGGTTTGGTAGCGGAGGACGGTAGGACGGAAATACAACGGATCTATCATCTGGACAGGGGTTATGAGGATCTGGAAAGCAAATTCAAACAGCTTGGAGCAGCCATATGGAGGGAAAAAGGGTAGTGTGTTTCATCGCCCCCTCATTGCGGTATTTTTGTGTTTCACAGGGGGTATATTATTCGGCCATTTAGTTCTTTCCTCTTCTAATGGCCTGCTGCTGCCGCTATTTCTTTTAATCATAGTCCTCATTTTTGCAACACTCCTGCTCCGGTGCAGATTAAGTATTTTATTCTTGCTTGCCACTTTTTTTTTCGTCGGTATTTTTCTTGACTTACAAAAACAAAAACCTTCCCAATTGTTGCCAATAGCAAAACTTCGCAAAAATGTTACGATTGAAGGAACGGTTCTTGAGCCTCCAGGAATCCTGAAAGAAACGGCGCGGATCAAGGTAAGGGCGCACAGATTTTTTTTTGAAGGCAAGGAAACATGGGTTAACGAAATCCTGCTTTTGAGCGTCTATTACCACTCTCCCCACTTTGTGCCGGGTGAAAGGATACGGTTCCCCGCCAGGTTGAGGCCCTTTAAGAATTTCAATAATCCAGGACGGTTTAACTATGAATCGGCCATGAAAATAAAGGGTTATTGCTGTGCGGCTTCTGTTTCAGACGGAAGGCACATTGTTCCAATGGGGCGTGGTTACCTGCCTTCATCCCGCAGACTTGTTGAAACGATGCAACGACCCGTAAGGGAATTTTTCAGCAAAAGACTGGATAAAAAATCCTCAGCCTTTTTCAGAGCCCTGATTCTGGGAGAAAGTCAGGGTATAAGTTCTGATTTAAGAGAACCGTTTAACCGGACGGGACTGGGGCATGTGCTTGCGGTTTCGGGCCTTCATATAGGACTTGTGGCCTGGATCTCTTTTTTTCTATTCAAGGGGTTGCTGTCCCTGTCCTACAAAATTGCACTCAGGACAGACATTCGAAAGCTTGCCTCCATTTTGACATCCATCCCGGTTATAGGTTATACCTGCCTTGCGGGCTTCCAGGTTTCCAGCCAGCGGGCGATGATAATGGCCCTGGCATTTCTATGGTCCTTGATACTGGGGAGGGAAAAGGATGTCTGGTCAACTCTGGCATTGGCAGGTTTGCTGATCCTTGCGTTAGACCCCCAAGCCGTATTCAGCATCTCTTTTCAGCTTTCTTTTGTTGCGGTAATCGGTATTCTGTGGTTGACCCCAGCCGTCCTGAATAAAATCCCCTTTCCCATGGAAAAGGGCCAGGGTAAGATATCAATTCCTGATCGCCTGTTAGCCTACGTGGTGGGTCTTGTTTGCGTAAGCCTTGCCGCCGTGATTTTTCTTCTGCCCATTACCACTTATTATTTTCACCGCATTTCTCTTGTGTCCATCCCGGCCAATGTGTCGACCGTACCCATAATGGGTCTTTGGATACTACCCCTTGGCCTGATATCCGCAGTTAGCCTTCCTTTTCTCCCACAAGTGTCGGCTTTCCTTATTGAGCTTGCGGCATGGGGGTTAGAAGTGATGATGGAGATTGTCCATTTCTGGTCAAAATTGAGTTGGTCCTTTTTTTGGATAGTCACGCCGAACTTTTTTGAGATCTTCATGTTTTATGGACTCCTTTTTTTCCTGTTTTTTTTCAAACGCCGGCAATGGGCGAAGATTGGAGTCATAGTTATAGGAGGCATCTTCCTTGTGGATATTGGTTACTGGACAAACAGGGTGTGCCTTAACAGGGAAATGAGAGTCCATTTTATTGACGTGGGTCAGGCAAATTCCGCCCTGGTTGAGTTCCCAGGAGGGAAGAGGATGCTTATAGATGGTGGTGGTTTCGCCAGGGACAATTTTGATGTTGGAAAAATGGTCGTGGCGCCTTATTTATGGCATTTGAAGATCAGCCGGATTGATTACCTTGTATTGAGCCATCCCCAGTCGGATCATATGAACGGACTTCGTTTTATTGCCAGGGCTTTTCATCCCGGGGAATTCTGGTATAACGGGGACCTGGTTGAAACGATATCATTTAAGGAATTGATGAGGATTGTTGAATCAAAAAATATCAAGAAATTGCTGCCCGGTGATCTAGCCGGAGGCAGGGAGATAAACGGGGTTCAAATTGAGGTCCTGCACCCGCGAGGCGTTGGAAAGTCCAGAAGAAGCCCTGATAACGGGACAGGGCTAAACAATAATTCAGTCGTGTTGAAAATGTCATACGCGGGGAAAACTTTTCTTTTTCCGGGAGACCTGGAAAAAGAGGGAGAAAGGAAACTCGTTTCAAATGCCGGCCGTACCATAAAAAGCGATATCCTCCTATCCCCCCACCACGGTAGTCAAAGCTCCAGCACGACGGAATTTCTGAGGATGGTGAAGCCGGCAATATGTGTTATTTCCTCCGGAGAGGGAAACCATTTCGGTTTTCCCCATAAGCGGACGCTTGAAAGACTTCGATCGATCAGATGCAGGATCATCAGAATCGACCAGACAGGGGCAGCGAAATTTACCGTCGGCAAGGATCATTTTGAAATAGAAACATTTCTAAAACAAAGAAACCCAAAATAAAAAACCCCGCGCAGGCAGGAGCCCGCGCGGGGTGAGCATTTCATATTATTTATCTGACTGATCAGTCAATTCCAGGAGGCATGCTGATTGCCGCGAGTCCCGGTCCAACGATGCCTAAAATACCGCCAACAATAGCCGCCCCTACTGCAAGAGGTTTCCCCGCGGATCCCCCTGAAGAAGAAGAACTTAGTGAATTAGGACCAACAGGCTGGGATGGTCCTGTATCCCCTGTAAAGTCAGCATTGGTATCTTCTCCGGTAAGGAGTGTCGTCGTTTGGCCGGTTGCCGCATACGCCTCATTCAAGCACAGGAAAGTAGGAAGCGAGGACGTCTTTACGACGCCGGGGGTTACGGCCATAGCAAAGTCAGACCCCCGGACACCACATACCGCAGTTGGTGTTCTCACCTTGTATTCTGATTTCCCTGAAATTTTGGCCACCATAAATCGTGCCCTTCCAAACCAGAGACTTAGCCGAGATGCTCGCCTTTTCTTTTCCGGATCGTAAATGGATTTATCTATTACAAGCTTGGAGACCGGCGCGAGCGCAAACACACTCTGGTCGTTGAGGATGACGCTCACCCGTGATTTTTCCTTTGTCACCAGCATATCGCCCGTAAACAATGGGATATCCTTTTTCAGGTTATAGGCCACGGATTCGCCCTTATGAACTACCAGTGCCTCGCCCTGAACCATCTGAGCCTTTCCGATCGCCGGCCCTTTACCAGGCTCAAACCCGAACCTTACTTCAACACCGGGCGGAAGAAGGGGCTTGACCGGTTTGTGCTCTTTCTTAAAGTTCCCCAAGAGCCTGTCCATAAGGCTACCGCCCTCGGATACAGAAATGTTTAATGTGAGAAATAG
Source organism: uncultured Desulfobacteraceae bacterium (assembly GCA_964543315.1). Taxonomy (GTDB): domain Bacteria; phylum Desulfobacterota; class DSM-4660; order Desulfatiglandales; family Desulfatiglandaceae; genus JAFDHL01. The sequence continues at coordinate 6,317 of CAZIXY010000115.1, forward strand.
ACCAACCATTATGACCGCTGCCAGCACAAATGTTTTTTTCCTTCCAGCTTTCATGTCAAACCTCCTTTTTAAAATGAAGGGATTCAAAACCCGATTCCAACCGAAGACAAAAACGAAATAAACTCAATCCCGGTATGGCAGGCACATCTTAACACAGCCTTACATTACATTTCCTCAAAGGGATTTTTTGAACTCCAGCCTATTGATAATTATCGACAAATATAGATTGGTCGGTTTAATAAATCAAGTCAAAAACTATTTTTAAAAGTTTTTGCGTCAGATCATGGCGCATTTTGTCATGACTCGTTCTGATGCTTATCCTCTCCTTTTAAGTTATCAGTCGCAAGGGCCTCAAGCGCCCTAATGAAATCCCAATTCCAGCTCAATTGCCTGACTGCCTTGTAAAGCGCCTCAGTGGCAGCCTTTTGCATTAAAACCTTTTTTAAATAGGCTGTCAAGAAGGCTGCACGGCAAAAGGTACCGGCCTGGAATTTACCGCGCCAGGAGGGTTCATGGGCATCTTTCGGGTACAATGACAGTGAAAGAATGACGGCTGCTGATAATGGGTAACACCCGTAGGGACCGAACCACCTGATATCGACTTCAATACGGCCTTGTCTGCTTTTTCCCTGAAGCGGATTCTTGGATACTGTTATGCGCATGCGCCTCAGTTCTTCGGCGAGGGCGTCATAAACTGTAAGCTGGGGTGGTTTTTCCAGGATCCAGGAATGATCTCCAATCCTGTACCATAATCTTGAATCCAGGCCCCGTATGGGACCCAGGGACAGGTTAAGACTCCTGTCAGCGGGAATAGTATACGACGGCTTTCCGCGGGGCTCATAACGGACGGAAACAACATCAGAGGTGGAGCAGCCCCAAAGGCAGATAAGCAATACTGAAAAAAGCAGTATCTGCAAGCAGTTACGGTATTTTTTCATGTTTAGATAGGATCTTTCGGATAGGACGGTTCCTTAAAATTTCCCCGGTATTTCAATGCTACGTGCCTCAGTATCCTATCCATGTCTTCCATATTTTTAATGCCGATGTCCCAGAAATCTATGCCCTTCTTGCACAAGTATTCCCCGTGGGGAAAGCTGGGCATTTGAGGGTCATATTCCGAGAAAAAATACCGGTAAGTGGAGTCCACGAGGTACCATCTGTCTTCCAGAAATACCTCGATAAAGCTGTGACCCTCAGTCATTGTTAGGGGATTTTTCAGGTATTGATATATCCAGTCCACATTTACCGTCACCACCATGCGGGCAGGTATCCCGACAGCCCTGAACAGGGTTATTTGGGCAAGTGCATAGTCGCTGCATCCCCCCAGGACCCGGCTTTCGTAAAGCTCATCAGCCGTTCGCATAAAGGCCAGCGTCTTGAACCATCTGTCATAGGTAAAATATTGCCACATATACCGCATGGCCTTAAAAAGCCGTTCTCTACGTGTCTTTCCGGATATTTTTTTGGCCTCAGCCTCTATTCGGGATGTGACAGTGCTTTGTCCCCCTCCCTCCAGCCAGACTGCGACATCCTCCGGTAGCGGAGAATCATCAAACATTTCAAAATCAAACGGATATCCCGTGTCCACCAAATGGGCACACCCGGAAAACAGAAAGACGGCAAAAAAGGTGGTCGCGATAAGTAAATATGGCTTAAAAACAAACGGACGCATTAGAAATGTAAAGGCGTTATCAATCTTGAGTCGCACTATCTGCCGGTTCGAAAATTCCTTAATCTGAGAAGTCTGAATTTAAAGGCAAATCTCAGCCAAATATAAAAATGTTCAATTTCAAGAAGTTGCAGAAATACCGAGACGTTTAATTAATACGCCCCATTCCCCCTAAAAATGCTCCAGATTGTTTTAAAAATTATCTGGATGTCAAGCCACAAAGAGCAGTTTAGAATGTAGCTGCGGTCAAGTTCAACACGCTTTTTATAATCGTCTATATCGCTTCTCTTCCCGGCCTGCCAGGGGCCTGTAATGCCTGGTTTTGTCGAACAATAGGTCAATGTTGTATCTTTATAATACTTATCAAGTTCTTCAGGCACAACCGGCCTTGCACCGACAACGCTCATTCGACCTGAAAGCACGTTGATAAACTGGGGAAGTTCGTCAAGACTTGTTTTTCTCAAAAACTTGCCTGTTTTGGTTATCCTCGGATCATTCTTGAGCTTATAACTTCGTTCCCATTCATCTCGAAGTGCCGGATTCTCATCCAGAAGGTCATGAAGTCTTTGATCCGCATCCACGTGCATGGTTCTGAATTTGAGGCAGTTAAATCCCTTCCCGCTATCCATAACACGCTGATGTTTATAAAAGATCGGGCCTTTGTCTTCCATCTTGATGAATACGATAATCGTCAACCAGATGGGGAAAGTAAAAATGATCACCGCGAGGGAAAAAAAGATGTCAAATAAACGTTTCCATGCGGGAAAAAGGTTGAAATCCAGGAGATACAGTTCTCCTATTTGCCGGATCTTTGACTTCTGGATTCCAAGGGTGAAAAGATCAGGTACGAGGAAAACGTCTATGCCCTTTGTGCCCAGGTCCCAGACAATTTTGTTGATTTTTTCTTCGGCACGCATGGGGAGGGCGATAAATACCATGTCAATCCCTTTGGACATGGAGAACTCCGGGCACTCGTCAACAGTGCCGAGAACTGTTCCAGGGACATCCGGAGATACTTTAGTCTCTTCGCCTTTAGAAAGCCGGTCATCAAAAAAACCGAGAACTTTTATACCCATCCAGCTTTTGACATGCAGAAACTGCGCCAGTTTCCGGCCAGCCTGTCCGGCCCCAACAATAACAGCGGTGCGCTGGTTGTAGCCCCTTTTCCTGAGAAACACCAACAAAAACCTGGCTGCAACCCTGACTGCCGTTATGCCCAAAAATACGAACAACGACCATAAAAGGAACTCCTTGTTCCGAAAAAGGCAAAAAGGCCAGAGCACGGCTAACTGTTCCTTGGTGCTCAAGAGAAGAACAAGGATGTTAAAGATGAGCAGGACGGAAATCCAGGCAAATAAAAGGGTTCTGATCTGGTTTAAAAGGGAAATACTGCGCCATGATTTATAGACATTGAAAAGGGAAAACATAATTGCCAGGAGCACACTTCCATAAATAGCCAGAACACGCATTAGTTCCGGCTGGCCAAACCAACTTTTAACCAGCCAGGAGATAATCAAAAGGATGGCAACATCCACTATCCTATGGATAATATTTATGAGGGAGGCATATCTTCTAAGTATGTTCATAAGCTAATTTTATTATCAAACAGTTAAACGATTCTCAAAGTAAAAGCATCGTCATCCTGAAGGAAAATGTAAAAAAGATATTAGCAATTAGTTTTCTCAATGTCTACAGCGCATTAAGGTGGTTTCGTGAATATTTTTGCCGTTG
>CAZIXY010000116.1:0-9689 GCA_964543315.1 uncultured Desulfobacteraceae bacterium
TACACCGTAGTAAGTCAGAATAAGGCAGACTATAGCGGCAATAGAGGAAGTGACGATATTGAGCTCTGACCGGGCATTGGGCCTTAATCTGCCGAGAAGCAGATCCATCTTTACATGACCATCTCTTCTCAATATCCACCCCGCCGCCAGAAATGGAATCCACAGCACCGTATAGGCGGATATCTCAGGAACCCAGCTCGTTGGGCTATTGAAGAAATATCGCAGGATAACGTCCCAGCAAACAATTAACATTTGAAACACAACCAGCATGCCAGCTAATAATGCCGTGATATTCAGGACATGATCAAATGCCCTGCTCATGATTCTCAGTAACCAAGTATTCACACTGTCCACTCCTGAGACCAAATGCGGCTACCTTCTCGGAGCACAGGCCAAATTATACCACGGGGAGCAATCTGATGCCCCCTGGCAGTAACTACTTAAAGATTGTGCTACTTTGTTATCAGCTTCCTAAACCGGCTGATGAGGTCTTTTGGGTACTTTTCCTCAGAATATTCCCATCCGGCGCGGTAGGCAATGTCAAGATACCATTTAGCGACATCTGGGGGGAACTTTATGAATTTAGCCCCTCCGGATATTGCTTTTTCCCGCATCTTCGCGACTGCCTTGTCCCAAACCGCCGGCATTTCCTTTTCAGTTTCAAGCTGGACGTCAGTTAGCAATTTCTTCAGATGATCCGGCAGGCTCTCCCATTTTTTCAGATTGATGATAACAACATTGGTGGATTTGTAGAATGGATGGTCGATCACATACGGGGCAACCTCGTATTCTGCGAGTGCAAGGTAAACATCCATGCCAATCATGTTACCATCCAGGATACCCCGCTCGACTGAAGGGTAGTATTGCGGGAGAGCGGCCTTTACAGGAGTGGCCCCCCAAGCTTTAAAGACGGGCAGCAATGGAGGACTACCACCGATCTTGAGCCCCTTGAAGTCCTTTCTTGCCTTTACCGGTTTCTTTAGGCAGATATAGTAAAAGTGACCGTTTATAGGACATGAATTCCCCAAAAAGTATATGCCTGCCTTTGAATGTATTTCTCTCATCAAATTATAAGTCCCATTTACCCGCTCCTCTGCTACGGATATTTCTGAGAGACGCGTAGTGTCTACTCCAGGAACGAGGCCCGCATAAAAGGTCGTAGGGACAAGAGCCATGTCAATAGTCCCTTTCGCGACGGCTTTGGCTTGATCAAAGGCTGCGATAACTTCGGGGCCACCGCGGTATTTTATAAACAATTCACCTTTTGACCTTTTATTGACCTTGTCAACGAATCGAGGGGCCCAAGCACGATAGGAGATGTTCATTTTGGGAACAAATGAAACAAGATTAAACGTTACTTTGTCAACTGCTGACGCTGACTTAATAGCCCAGCCACCAAACACAAAACCACAGACCACCAAAACAATAATTGCGGAATAGGTGATTTTCCTCATTTTTATTTCCCCTTTCATAATTATATTTGTGTTGGGTAAAGTTGCTTCTAAACTTGTTTAAATGTTGCTAGGGTCCCACTATGATGCCTATGGTATGTATAAGGGGAAATTCTTTCTCCCCCCGTTGCCCCCTCCTTAAACTACGGGTGACTTTTCAAAAAGGGCTAAAAGCTGGAGCCGGAAATCCGCAAAGCCCGGTTGGTTCTGAAAATTATTAGTATCCTTGGTCTTGCGAGTTGTCAAGAGGTAGCATGCTAAATTCCAGTTTTTTCAATTACACCTCCTATCTTCCCAGACAAAGTGGAAGGATGAGTGCCGTTCGTAGCGCCTATTTCACCTCTACCTTCCCTAAGCATTTATCTGCCTTGCTTCCTGGCAGGCAAATGAAGGATTTTTCTGGCATCATCCGGTGTCGCGATTTCGCGACCCAGTTCTTTTGCGATCCTCACGATTTTCTCCACAAGCTCCGCGTTACTCCGCGCCTTTACGCCTTCAGACAGATAGATATTATCCTCAAGGCCGACCCTCACGTGGCCTCCCATAATAATAGCCATGGTTGTCATTGGCCATTCGTTGAGACCCACAGCGCAAACGGACCAGGGTGAGCCACTCGGTATGCAGCGAACCATATGAGTAAGGTTATCCACAGTGGCAGGGATTTGGCCTAGAACACCCATTACCAGTTGAAAATAGGGGGGAGTTTCGATATAGCCCAGTTCGGTCAGAAACTCTGCATTATTAATCATGCCAACGTCATAACATTCGATTTCAGGCTTAACCCCATTGTCTCTCATGATATTTGCCATATAGACCATGTCAGGGAAGCTGTGGACCATGACAAATTTCAACAAGAATTCTTTGCTTGTGCGGTTATAGATATCAATGACCGGTGAACCAGCATTGAAGGAAGCCAGGTCCGGCTTCGACAAACGGTTCTTGGATAATTCCGGGATAATTGAAATTCTTCCCTCTACGCTTTCTTCCGGTTGCTTTTTATACAACCAATCCCCGTCGACCCGCTTCACGCATCCGCCTGTTGTCACATTAATAATCATGTCGCATTGCTCCCTAATGGGTACGATGGCTTGCTCAAACCATTCAGCCTTCTGCTCGGGCTCTGAGGTCTCTGGATTGATGGCATGAATATGAACTACTGAGGCTCCAGCATTGTAACAGTCCAGCGCAGCCTTCGCTATTTCTTCTGGATTCTTCGGCTTAGCCGGGTTACCCTTTGGTGATGCTCCACCCGTAACCGCGGCCGTGACAATCAGTTTCTCCATTTCGAGTGTCCCCCCTTCTTTAATAAAACCACATTGAAAGCCGTTACACAGGCTCAAAAGCGTTAATTTTCTTTAGATGATCAAGCATTTTGAAATAGAGTTCGTCTCTTTTTTTAAGGATTTCGGCCTCACTTCGACCGCCATAGTCATAAATACCTGTGCCAGTTTTAGCGCCCAGCCGGCCCTGCTTCACTTTTTCCTCGATAAAGGCGCTCTTTATTTCCAATCGTTCGTTAATATCACGAATAAGATCAAGGCCATTAAAATCCAATACCTGGGCAACACCGACAATAGGAAGCCTGATACCGTGCGTGTATTTTATTGCCAGATCAATGTCTTGTGGGGTCGCCCAGCGATTGTCAATCATTTCAAATACCGCTTTGTTAATTGCGTTTTGAACTCTGTTCACAATAAAGGCAGGCACAAATTTCTTCAGAAGGATAGGCTTTTTCCCAAGCCTTTCCATGAGCATCCAGGTGAAAGTGACGACCTCCTGCGATGTCTCCTCCCCCGCCACAATCTCGACCAATGGAATGATGTGCGCCGGAGAAAACCAGTGGGTAATTATCAACCTCGAAGGGTTATCAACCCTGGCGATATTGAAGATGTCTAAACCCGATGTGTTGCTGGCTAAAACTGTATCCTTGGAACAGAGGTTGTTCAGTTCTGAAAAAAGCTCTCTCTTTATGTCTGGGACCTCAGACACGGTCTCTAAAACAAATTGCGCCCCCTTCGCCGCTTTCGAAAGATCAGTAGTAGGGGAAATCCGGCTCATAATTGAAGGTATCTCGTCACCACTCAAACGTCCAAACTCCACAAGCATCTGAAGTGTTGACCTTATTCGTCCTAACGCACGATCGAGAGTTCTATGAGTCCTGGACCATAACCTGACGTCATATCCATGCCCGGCAAAAACCTGAGCGAATGTATTCCCCATAACCCCGGCACCAAGGATCGTAATGTTCTTGGTATCTTCTATGTTCATAGCTTTATCCCCCCATATCATAAAGGTATTGAGCCAAGATAGGTGCTTTTCGTTAAATCGACTTCAAGCGTCTTTTTCCTATAGCCTTCCAAAAAAATCTCAATGATATATTTGCCACTGTCCTCCTGAAGCCGATCAAACTTGAAGTCCCCAAAGTTATCGGTCAACATTTCATCAATTTTCTGGGAGTCTTTCATCAATATCACCCTCGCCCCTTCTGCACAATCGACTCTACCTTCCTCTTCATAAATAACGCTGCCCCCGATGAAACACTGAAAATACCTATAAAGATTCTTGTAATATACCCGAGGCTTGGTTTTATATTCCGGATAAAGAACCTCAAGTTCTTGAGTTTCGATCATCTCCTGCATTTCAAAATCTTCCACGTACGCGCAGTGCAGTGCTCCCGTTGGACAGGCCTGAACACATCTTGGTTCTTTCCACCCACTGTCTATCAAGTGAGCACAAAGCGTACATTTCTGGGCCAAATTCTCCTCCTCGTTCCACCAGATAGCTCCATAGGGACATGCCTCTTTGATAGCCCCCTGTCCCCTTGCCTTATGCGGGTCAATAATAACTATACCATCATCCCTTTTGTAAGCGGCCCCATCCTTGGCTGCCTTAATGCAGGGGGCATTATCGCAATGCATACATGGCACCGGCAGATAGGCTACATCGATCATCGTGCACTGACCCCTTTCCTTGCGCATTATGTTCATCCACCTTTGGCCATGCGTGGGCTGGGCCAGTGAGTACCCCTTCCAATTGTTATCAACGTATTCATCCTTACATGCAAGGAAACAGTTATTGCAATCTTCACACTTTTCTATGTCAATGATCATGTTCCACTTTTTCACCGTAAGTCCCTATCTCCTTTCCACTTCTCGATTTGCACAAGGCAGGAATTTGAAGCTGTCGAGTGTGATTTTTCGATTATATTTCTGCTGGAGGTCAAATTGTTGATGCATCCTCCACGGTCCACAGACTCGCCCGGCTCGCCCAGAGGATCATATATCGCTGATCCCTCATATGAGTGAACTGTTCCAGAGGGTACTCGCTCAGTGACTTGAGCGGCACAGACGACTGCCCCCCGATCATTGAAAATCTTAACCAGATCATGCATCTCAATTCCTCTTTCCTGGGCGTCTCTTGTGTTAATTCGAACTATCCAATAATAGTATCCATCTATGAGTACTCGATGATCCTTGACATCATTCATAAAACCATCCTTGCCATCAGCCTGGGTGTGAAAGCTAAACCTGGGGTGGGGTGATATCAATTGCAAAGGGTACTTTTCATACAGCTTGGTAGCATGGTGCCCTTCCCACGAAGGAATGTACTTGCTTATGGCAGGCCTCTGAGGATCATTAAGGTCAAAGCGCTTTAGGCTTGAGCTTTCAAACTCTATCTTTCCTGATTGTGTCTGAAGGCCTACCCTGAATTCTTCGGTGTAGTCCGAGGGTAATGGTGCGGCCTCTGGTACATCCTTTGCTCGGCCCTCTGCAAACCATCTAAAGGCACACGGGGTCCTCATCTCCTCCTTGGGAGGGGGAACTACATAATACCCTTTTTTAAGGAACTTTTCCCATGAGGTAACCTTGGGCAGATCCGTCGCGTCAAATAACCTCTTGCACCAATCAAACTCAGTCATCCCTTCTGAGTAATATGCACCCAGCCCCAGTCTTTTAGACAACTCCAAGAAAATCTGGTAGTCCGACTTAGACTCTCCCAGAGGTTCAATACATTTATGCTGGATGTGAATAACCCTGCTGTTCATTTTGTTGAAGCTATGTTGTACATACCCGCCCGCACTACAGGCTTCTCCTATGTCCCAGCGCTCAAAATTAGTGCATGCGGGCAACACGATATCTGCAAACTTCGTTTCTCCCTCCATCCATATGGCTTGATTAACGACAAATTGGAGTTTATCAGTGCGATATGACTTCACGAAACGATTACTTTCACCCATTGTTCCAATAAAAGAGCCGCCGTATTTATAGTACATCCGAATTTTTGCATTTCCCGGGGCAGGATAACTAAACTTGAAGAACTGGCCTTCAATCGTCTTAGGATTGGTAGGATAACCTTCGCAATGGCCCTCCAAGATAGCCTCTGGGAGCCTTTGCCTTGGTATTCTTTGCATAACGGTATTGATGGTAGGGAGCTGAGGCATACGCTGGTACATGTTAACAGCCAGTGCCGTGCCCTCCAAATCGCCGGAAATTCCCCCTTCGGCGTATCCGGGAAAGAAAAAGTGATGATCGACAGGTGTCCCTGTGACCATATTCCCCATGTTTATGCCCGGTTTACCTATACCTTGCATAGCCATCAGACAAACAAGAGAACGGGCCCATTCAATACCTGTAGCACACCGGCACGCTCCTCCTAAGTTGTTACCACTGCCACCCGCCGCCAGATAGGTCTTTTTGCTCCCCCATTCCCTTGCCAGCGCCCTGACATCTCTGGCTGGAACATTCGTCTCTTTTTCTTGCCATTCCGGCGTCTTGGGGATGCCATCCTCTTTCCCAAGAATATAATCTCTCCATTTCCCAAACCCTACCGTCCTCTCCGCAACATACTCCTTGTCATAGAGATCCTCTGTGATCCAAACGAAGGCGATCGCCAAGGCCATGGCATTACCGTAGTCAGGTCTTGGTGCTAACCATTTACCCCCCAGGAAGGCCGCCGTATGATTGTAATAAGGATCAATGTGTACCATCTTAACTCCCAATTCCTTTAGCCACTGTCGCCGGACAGTACTCTCGAATCCAGCATAGGAGCCAGGGGTTGCTTCTGGATCACTTGACCAAAAAACCATTAACTCACATTCTTTCAGTGCATCCTCTACCGTGCCATATGGCTCCCCTGTACCCATGCGCATACTGTTTCCCCAGTGATGCATGGCACCCCAGTACCAGCCTTCCCAGCTGTCTGGATTTTGAACAACAAAGGTGGCACCAATAGATTGAAAGAACCTGCGATGGGCGCTTAAGTAATAGCCGATATTCCCCCATGTGTGATGCGAACCTGTGCTTGTCCCAATTGCGCCGGCACCATACTCTCTCTTAGCCCTTTTTATCTCGGATGCCACCATATCGAGAGCCTCATCCCAGCTAATTCTTTCGTAGCCGGATATTCCTCTTTTACTGCAGTTGCGCTCCCCATAAGGGTCGAAGTCAACGCGCTTTAACGGGTGAAGAATTCTCAAGGGAGAATAAACCAAGGATTTCGCGGCAAAGGAGTACGGAGAAAGTGTTGTCTTCTTCGGAGGGGTGAAACTTTTGCCCCTAGCCTTGATAGTCCATGGATCCGCATCGCTCGTATCAAAGTTAATAGGTGTAACACGAAGGATTTTTCCATTCTTGACATATACAAAAACAGGCATACCATTAGTATTGTTTACATACCTTTTGGTCCCGTCGTCCATCTCGGTACCGTATTCAGTATCCACCGTCAACATTAAACCAATCGTCTCTACGAACCAAGAGGCCAGCTCGTCGGGACCTTCCAGTTCCAGGTTCACATTTTTCATAGCATTAATCATATCCAAATAGTCCCACGGCGGAATCATAATCTCTACACCCAGACCCGGACTCCTAAACATCAGGACGACATCAGGATTCCCGTGAATTCCATTTTTGGATATAACTTTGCCATTTTGAAAAACAAAATATCTCCCCCTGGAATCGTCCTTAAGCTTAATTTGCCCTACTAAGCTTTTCTCCCTGATACGGCTCTTATATGAGCTATGCCTCCATGCAGTTATCTTAAGCTTAACAGACAAAGCAAATAACACGATCGAGAATATAGCTCTGTCCACTGGGTACCACTTCGACAGCACAACCCTGGAGAGGATGTATTTCAGGCAAAATGAAATTGATTTCATGCCGCTTTCTCCCTAACTTCCTATTTGCTGAAGGGGTTTGCCCCAAGACCTTATCTCAGTGCTTACAAAAAGCCAAATAAGTTTCATTCGCAAAATATGCAAATCATACATATCACCATCAGAGTGTCAAGTTTTTTCGAGTAAGCTGACAAAGCAAAAGAGAGTTGCATATTCTTACCAAAGCATATTTACAAAAAAGCGCAAAAACTTAAAAAACCATCGAAGGAAATCGGCTCGAGGCGTTACTTATTGCCCCTACATTGCAGAACACGTTCCTAAATTCCCTGATACCACACTCACTGCGGCAGCAAAGGAGTTCCTTTTCCGTGGCCCGGCGCTCATATTGCTCTTCCACTTGTTTAATACGCTCCCATGCCTCCCCAAGTCTAGAAGGCTTCCCTTGGGGTTGCAGGCAAGCTTACATCCTTTCAATATATCCAGAAGGGCTTCACCGAAACTCGAATCTAATAACTCTAATAACCCGCTTTCTTTCAGTACGTTCTTAATCTGCTTGCGGGTTACCAGCACAAGCTGCTTGCGGTTAAGGTAATCCTCTATCCGCTTAAAAGCGCTCTCAGCGGTCGATCTGTGATACCCTAATATCGGCTCCCGGATCTGTGCCCCAAGTGAATTGGCCGACATGGTCTTGCCTCTTTGACACCGCTTTTACCTCTCTTCTGGAGGAAGGTGATAGGCTAACTGTCCCTGACCATGTCCACTAGGACGTGGCTTAATCACTTAGATAGTCAAAAACGAGAATAGGACACTGAAAGTTCGAAAAACCGTTTATCAATCTGATATGAAAATAAAAAAGGAATATTGAACTAAGGCGCTTGCAATTTGTTGGAATCGACAAAGAATAGTTTTTTCTTGACACAATAGAAAGGATCGCATATATAATAAGTATCGTTTAATATAAAATTAAATCGAATAGAGCTCAGTCCTTAGTGGGGCGCTTAATTAGTTTTTTGTAGAAAAACGTCTTGATCGGCCTCATTTTGCCCCATACAGATGGATGCCTATGCTCAATTGTTTCAATGGCCTCATACCACAGGCTGCCATGGAATTTGGAAACACGTCACCACGTATGATGAATCATTTGATCAAGAGCTTCCAGCCTCTGTGTGCTGTGCTGTCTATTGCAGATTGAGCGATACAACGCCAAGACCCACATAGCTCTGGAAGGATTTCCCCTCAGTCGGTGTGTGCCGTGGGATTGGATGAATTTTCCATGTAGACGATGTCAATCCTCATGGATGGACATGCGAGGGTCGGCTTTGAGCACAATACCTATTTGTCAAAAGGTGAAAAGTAACGTAGATCTGGTTGAAAAAATCGTGAGGATCGCCAGGGAACTGCGCCGTGAAATTGCCCCACGGGATGAAGGCAGAAAGATCCTTCAACACCTGCCGGCAAAGGAAAAATAAGTGGCAGTGTGGGCCACCGCACTCACACATTACAGACAATTTAAACATAGGCATTATGAAAAAGGAGATGGTATGAATGTTTAGCTCGAAGGTGGTAAACTCCATCAGATGTATTGATCTGTTGGAGTAGACGGGTCACAGGCTGGATTTTAATGTGAGGCGAAAGACCTCGCAAAGGAGATCAAAATGGTTTCAGTGGAAAAAGATATTGTTAAAAGCGATGTATTAGTGATAGGGGGCGGTCCCGCAGGATTGATGGCTGCGATAAGGGCTGCGGATCTTGGGGTAAAGGATGTGGTCCTTGCGGATAAGGGAAACACCCTGCGAAGTGGAAATGCCGGCGGAGGTAACGACCATTTCTTTTGTTATATACCGGAATACCATGGCAATGATACCAAGCCGGTTTTGGATTCTCTCAGGCATTCCCTTGCATCTTTTGAGGGTCGGTCCTCAATGGAACAGATCTGGCTGGACCGGTCATTTGAAATGGTAAAGATCTGGGAGAGCTGGGGCATAGATATGACATACCAGGGAAAGAGGGAATTTGCAGGACATAACCTTGCCGGCCTTCCCAACATCTTCCTGAAATATGCCGGTGGCGAGCAAAAAACCGTACTGACCAAACAGGCTAAGAAGTGCGGGGTCAAAATAATGAAC
>CAZIXY010000117.1:0-9668 GCA_964543315.1 uncultured Desulfobacteraceae bacterium
CGTTGTGTCTCTTAGTTCTTTAAGGTCCGACCCCGCAATAAACGCGCGCCCCGCACCGGTAAGAATTACCACCTTGACCGTATCATCTTCTCGGATTTCATTTATTGCTTCCCGGAACTCTGATCTTGTCTGATTATTCAACGCATTCAGTGCCTCTGGCCGGTTGAAGGTAAGTATCGCAATTTCGCCCTCTTTTTGGAGAATGATATTTTTTAAATCCATGCCTTTCCCTCATTTATTTCCTTTGTGAATATTCATGCCATATTCGCAGAGTTTGCTTAATGCCTTGATTCCTGAAGTAAGCGACGTAAATACCGGCATGTCAATCCCGAGTTTTTCCAATATCAGGTTTTTGTATTCGTTGTATCCCACAAGCATGCATACAATGACAGGTTTTTTATACTGCTTGGCGATTTGTTGGACTAGTTTTTTTTCTATGACCTCCAAGGTATATTCGAATCCAGCTAAAATGACCACTAATGCATCAATGTTATTAGCAGAAAGCGAGGCACTCATAGATTTCTCTAAGGACTTTGTAAGCCCAATTTGCTCCATTGAAAACCAGAGGTCTATGGGGTTTTTAGGTTGCATCCATTCGGGAAAAATTTGCTTCAATTGGCTGACCGTAGTGTCTGCTAACCCAGGCAACTGCAAGCCATTTTCCATGCACAAATCCGATACGACCACACCGACACTTCCTGCTGCTGTCACTACTGCTACTCTATTTCCTTTTGGGATGGGTTGCGTTGAAAACACCTTTGCAAACTCTTTCAATTCCACAAAATCGTCCGCCTTAATACAACCTGACTGCTTCAGTGCCGTATCCACAATCATGGCGTTACTTGCCATGCTCCCTGTATGGCTTTTCGCGGCCTGTGCGCCAGCCTCAGTTCGGCCGCCATATAACACGACTACCGGCTTTGTAGGAGTGACTCTTCTGGCTATTTTCACAAGTCTATTACCGTCGGTGATGCTTTCAAGATACATTGAAATAACATGGGTTTCATCATCGTCCCCAAAGTATTCGAGTAGATCATTTTCGCTAAGATCACATTTGTTTCCGATGGAGCAGATCTTTCTGATATTGAGCGACTTGTTAACGATGATATCGGAGGCCATTCCTGCTGCAAGCAGGCCGGATTGGCCGATCATCGTAACATTTCCCTTCGGCACATTCTTAATTGGGAAAAAGGAGGTTACGAGGCCACTTGAAACTATGCCGGTGCAGTTAGGTCCCATGACCCTGATTCCGTTTTTTTTGGCAATATCCACTATTTTATCCTGGAGTTTCTTGCCTTCAGCCCCTATTTCCGTAAATCCCATGGCTTCAATAATGACTGCCTTCACGGCTTTCTTTGCACAATCTTCCATAACTTGAGGGCAGAATCTTGCAGGAATGATAATAACTACCAAATCAACTTCACCTGGAACGTCAAGCAGGGAAGGATATGCCTTTAAACCACATACTTCAGCCGCATTAGGGTTGATTGGGTAAATTTCACCCGAGAACTCACTATTGATTATATTCTTAAGAATAATATGCCCGTCTTTTTTTGGATTTGTACTTGCGCCTACAACCGCAACTGAGCTCGGCTCAAAAAAATATTTCATTTCTCAATCGCCCTTTTGAAAATCTATTATGGTAAGATTCTGTATTGAATTCGACCTCTATTGCCTTGCTTGTTCCAGCACCATCCTGGCATCAACTACCGTAGCACCGTTCTTGTAAGCGAATACTGGGTTTAGGTCAATTTCTTTTATATCCTCCTTGCCCTCAACAAAGGCAGAAAGCTTTAGGAGCATATCTTCAAGAGAGGGAATATCAGCGGGGTCCTGTCCTCGATACCCCTCAAGAAGTTTGTAGCCCTTAATCTCCCTAATCATTTCAGAGGCGTCTTTCTTTTCAAGTGGCACTATCCTGAACGAAACGTCTTTTAAAATCTCAACAAGAATACCTCCCAGTCCGAACATTAGAACAGGCCCAAACTGGGGATCCTTGGTCATTCCCATAATAATTTCAATGCCAGGTTTTACCATTCTCTGTACGGATACACCTTCAATTCTTGCATCAGGGAATTTCCCCCTGGCCGATGTCATGATTTCGTCGAAGGCACTTTCAACTTCGGTCCTGGCTTTAAGATTGATCTTTACCCCCCCAGCATCGCTTTTATGCGTGATATCTGGGGACGAGATCTTCAGAACAACAGGAAAGCCAAATGTTTCGCTCAAAGATACGGCCTCTTCCTTGGTTTTCGCCAGCCTTGTATCTGTACAGTTTATACCTGCTTTTCTAAGGATATCCTTGGCTTCGATTTCAGTGAGAACCGCTCTTTTTTCTTTTCTGGCCCGGTTCAATATTTCATTAGCGGTCATTGCTTTTCCTTCCATGGACTAAGGTTTTACTGGCTGTTTTGCTGTAATGTTCTCCTTGGTTTTCCCTATCAACTTTTCCCGATATTCCTCTAATCCTCCACAATAGCAACTAGGCGGACCAGGGAAGCTTCTCCGCCCTCATAGCGGACCGGGAAAGCTGCTATGGTACAGCGCCTGCCAGTTACCTCGTCAATCTGACCACCGGCAATCTCAATGCCGGGAATACCAGCCTTCGCTAGGGCAAGGTGGCACGGCTCATAAATGGGAAATTCATCGTTTGCATCTTTGCCTGTTTCCTCCAGGTATTCCTGGTACAGCCATGGTGCATACTTATCCAGTGGACGATGTGCCAGCGGACTGTCCATTGCGCCCCCGTCAATGGCGACAGCTTTAACTTTCTTTTCTACAAACCATTTCCCGGCGTCTTCGTAAAAGCTGGGGAAATAGTTCATGAAGACATAGTGCTCCGTAAGGAAATATTTGTGCCACCCGGTATTCACAACGACGAAGTCACCCTCTTCAATCTTCGGTGTGGCATTTTCCAGGTCATCAGCGGTTATTATGCCCCACTTGCCTTTGTGGCGCATGTCTACGATAACACCCGTACCATAGCAGCTCTCCAGGGGAATTTTGTCAATACTCAAACCCTTTTCATACACATGAGTGGGAGCATCCATGTGGGTAGATGCATGGAACTTAGTAGTGATAACCGTTGTCAGTTTGTGACAGCCGCCCGGGAATCTATCTCTCTCTGGGTAAGATACTCGTGTAATATTGATATCTGTCATTGTTGGCCAGGGCCATAACGGAATACCCTGCTTGAAAGGTTGTGATAAGTCATAGATCTTAATTGCCATTTCCTCCCCCTTTCTCTGTCTAAGTGGAACCTATTTTTGGGGTTCCAGTATAATTTCACCAAGGTTTACGTCAGTTTTTGTTCTCACGGAAAGTTTTCTTGGCGTATAGCCTTCACACTCAATGCTTATTGTATAGTCAGTGTCCTTTTCAAGGCCGTTGAACTCAAAGTCTCCAAAACTATCTGTTTGTATTGTGAGTTCTTCAGAGCCGGACGTTAACGTAACGTTTACGCCTTCAGCGCATTCATCCTGCCGATCGCCAAACAAGACCTCACCAGCAATAAACCTCCTTGGGAGTCCGATGTAGCGTACGGCAGGTTCCATGTTAAATTCGGGGTGCAATTGCTCGCCATACCCGGAAGACCACAATTTTGATATTTCACTCTCAGTATCTTCTAGGTCCCCGAAAATTAGGGCCCCTGTCGGACAGGCTTCAACGCACCTCGGTTGTCTCCATCCCCTGTCCAGAAGGTGGGCGCAAAAGGTACATTTCTGCGGTATCTTTTTCTCTTCGTTCCAATAGATAACTCGGTAAGGGCAGGCAGTGACGATTTCCTTTAGGCCTTTTGCCTTGTCAGGATCTATGATAACGATGCCATCGGGGCGCCTGTATACCGCATGATTAGGAACAGCCACGAGGCAGCTTGCATCTTTACAATGCATACACAGTGTCGGGATATAGGCCACCTTTACCTTTGGATATGTCCCTCTCTCCACCTCGCGCACGTTCATCCAGTACTGGCCCGAGGTAGGTTGGGATTCCGACCAGGGAGGATAGGCATTACCAGCATATTCATCCCTGCAGGCAAGAAAACAATTGTAACACCCATTGCATTTGTTTATGTCAATAATCATACCGTATCTAGCCATCAGGTTAATCCTCCCATTTTTCTATTTCAATCAAGCACGAATTGGGTGTCATCCCTGGTACATTTTTTGAGAGCATCCTGGAAGAGGTGAGCAGGTTTAAGCAGCCACCCCGGTCTATTGTATTGGGTTTACCCGGCTCTAGAGGGTCGTATTTTGCAGAAGACGCATAGCTGTGGACAATACCCGGCCTGATGCGTTCCGTCACTTTTGCGATGCAGAGTACGGCACCTCGGTCATTGAAAAGCTTTACAATATCCCCGTTTCGGATTCCCCTTGCCATGGCGTCGACAGGGTGTATACGCGCAGGCCACCACGCATATCCGTCCTTTACTATGCGATGTACAGGTATTTCATCCAGCCATGAGGTATGTTTGTCATAATGGGTGTGGAAGGAAAATCTGGGGTGAGGCGATACGAGCTGGAGGGGATATTTTTTTGCCAGCTCCGAGCGGTGCCCTTCCCAGCTAGGTATATAATGAGGCATTGGGGGTCTTTCGTCATCATCTGGGAAACGCTGCTTAAGACTCTGTGAGACAAATTCTATTTTACCACTGTAGGTACCTAGTTCTTTCCTCTTGCTTGTTAACCTTTTGGGATTTCCTAAGTCAGGTGTATCGCACTCCCTGCCTTCGTAAAACCACCTCAAGGAGGGTGTGGACTTGTAGTTATGAGGGAGGTTAGCAATAAAATATCCTTTCCGGTTGAAGTCTTCCCAGGATATATACTTGGGCAGGTCCGAGATATCAAAAAAGCTTTTGGCCCAGTCAAGCTCCGTTTTTCCTTCAGTATACTCTTCCCTTAACCCTAACCGCTCTGAAATGAGTGAAAAGATTTCATAGTCTGATTTTGATTCCCACAGGGGTTCTATGCACTTGTGTTGCCTAACAATAACCCTGAAATTGCATCCACTGCTTGCATGCACCGTATAGCCTCCTATAGCGCCCCATTCTCCCACATCATCCCTTTCCAGTTGAGTGCAGGCAGGAAGGATAACGTCGGCAAATCTGGTTTCACTCGACCACCAGCAATCCTGGTTTACTACGAATTCGAGCTTTGGGCTTTGGTACATCCTAACCCATTTGTTAGTGTCAGACATCGTTCCGATAAACGAACCGCCATACCTATAAAACAGCTTAATTTCGGAATACCCGGGCATAGGATAGGTGAAATGGGTAAATTGTTGCTCTAGCGATTGTCCGCAAAAACCTTCTCCATACCAGCTAACCGGGGGATTTAATATGGCATCAGGCAAAATAAGCCTGTAAAGGCGCTGTTTTGTTGGATTCTGTATTTTCTTATTTGCAACCTTTGAAGTGCCCATCCTGCCGTCAAGGTCTGCATATCCAGGAAACCAGATATCCGTGTTAAATGGTGCCCCCATAGTTGTTCCCCAAATGCTCACACCGGGTTTTCCTAGGCCTTGCATTGCCTGAAGCAGAACCATCATTCTAGCCCACTCTGTTGCATAGGCTTCCCGGCATGCGCCGCCTTCACCTCCTCGGCAACCCGAGGAAAGCACAGTTTTCTTGGTTGCCCATTCTCTTGCCAGGGCCCTAATAACACGGGATGGCACCCCTGACTCTTCCGATGCCCATTGCGGGGTTTTGGGCTGTCCATCTTCTTGTCCTAGGACGTACTTCTTGAAAGATTCAAAGCCGGTTGTATGCGTCTTTATGTAATCCTTGTCATAACTTTCTTCTGTGAGCCAAACAAAGGCTATTCCCATGGCCAAGGCAGTGCCGGTGCCCATCCGGATAGGAATCCATTTCCCATCCATAGCCGCCGCAGTATAATTATAATAGGGGTCTATAAAAACCATTTTTACCCCTTTTTGTTTGAGCCAAAGACGCCAGATAGCTGAATCCTGGCCTGTATACGTACCGCGAGTCGAATCGGGGTCATTTGACCAGAAAACAATCATCTCAGCATTTTGCAGGGCATCTTCGAGTAAATCATATTGCTCGGGCATGCCCAATCTCCAGAAAAATCCATACGTATGCGTAGCCCCCCAGTGCCACCCTTCCCAGCTATCGGGATTATCGAATACCGGCGTATAGCCGATCATGTTAAAAAACCTGGCAAATGGCCCCATTTTGTAACCTACGATGCCCCAGTTGTGATGGGAGGATGTCATCCCCGAAACTGCAGAGGGTCCATAGGTCTCCTGGACTCTGCTTATTTCCCCAGCAACAATGTCGAGAGCCTCATCCCAGCTTATCCTTTCATATTGCGCAATACCCCTCGTCTCGGGGTGTCGAGTCCCGTTGGGATTAAAGTCAATCCTTTTTAGGGGGTATTTAATCCGGTCTTCAGAGTATAAGCGGGCCCTTTCTGCATGGACATAGGGTGAAAGATTAAATTTCCTGGGGGGGGAGAACTTTCTTCCATTCGCCTCGATTGTCCATGGTTCAAAATCATCTTCATTCGCAACTAATGGCCGAATTCTGACCACTTTTCCATCTCTCACATACACCGAAATAGGACCTGCATTTGTGCAGCTAGTAAATACTTTTTCTGACATCAAAACCCTTCCTTTCCGTTTACATTTAAACCCCCGAGAGAAAAACGTACGATTTGGTTGACCAGGCATGCCTTGAAGTTAGCGTCGTACGGCCTCCCGATGATCCTTGAGATTATCGGGCGCGAATATGTGAAATATAGTAATATTCCAAATATACTCATAATATCAAGGAGCAAGCTCTCCTCATTAAGTTCCTCTGCAAGGAAGGGGCTTAGGCGGTCTTGAAGATACTCAAATAAGGGGCGCAAGGTCTGATCTGCGACGATCTCGAATGCTTCAGTGGGGTTGTTTATTTCTCTAATAATGAGCTGTCGGTGACGACGAAGTTCTTCCTCTGAAAGCGGGCCTTCCAGATAGGCTTGAGCCACTGCCTCTATTACTCTGGCAGGAGAGACTGACTTTGTTTTTTTCAGCGCCTCCTTAAGACATTCAAGCATGCTTAGCTCTCTCGGGATCCATCGAGAGCGAAATACCTCTAAATACAAATTTCTCTTGCCTTGAAAATGATAGTTAACGGCTCCCATATTGCACTTTGCAGCGAGCGTAACTTCCCTGATGCTGACGGCATTATATCCTTTTTCAGCAAACAGGATCTCCGCTTTTTGCAAGAGGCGGCTTTTGGTATCGTTGCTTCTGCAATATTGAGCCATGACTCAACCTCAATCTTCGAACATACATTTCAAACAAATGTTTGAATGTCAAGAAAAAATTTGCTAAAGTATATCTGATTTTATTGCTCATTTTGTACAACTTTAACATGTAGAGATGCAGCAAAAGCAGCACCATTGTTTCAATAAAAGTTGCACTACCACCGCACGGATCTGGTTTCCTTCAGGAAATCAATTGGTGAAGAAGGCCTAGAAAAGATCTTTAAAGTGCTGGTTAGCCTTCATGCAAGAAGATCAAGAAGGAGAAAGGGATATCGGCGGAGACCTCTGTGCAGGAAAAGACCATCAACTTACATGCCGACACACTAGGCCAGTTGCTGCCTTTGATGCATTGTCCAATGTCAACAAACGCCATTTAGACCAGTTTTTCAGAACCGGCTACATAGAAAGGAGGTCGCACTATGAAGATAAAAGTAAGAAACCTACAAATCAATTATGAGCTCTCCGGCAACCAAGACGCGGCTGTCGTCATCCTGAGCCACTCGCTTGGCTGTAACCTGAACATGTGGGATCCTCAAGTGGATAGCCTGGAGTCACGGTTCAGGGTTCTTCGCTATGATACCCGGGGCCATGGAGGAAGCGATGCTCCAAAAGCACCTTACACACTTGAGCAGCTCGTAGAAGATGCCGTCGGTTTGATGGACGTCCTAAATATTGACGCCGCCCATTGGATTGGGCTCTCCATGGGTGGTATGATCGGTCAGGGCGTTGCGCTAAGTTACCCGGGCCGGCTTAAGAGCCTAGTCCTCAGTGATACCGGGGCTATTATGCCGGATGAAGCACAGCCTATCTGGGATAAACGCATCAACGAGGCGAGGGAAGGAGGAATGGAGGCGCGGATTCAAGAAACATTCGAGGATTGGTTCACCCCTGAGTTCCTAAAGGAGAACCCTGCTGTGCTCGAAAAAATACGCCAACAACTCCTTTCAACCCCTGTTGCAGGGTATATCGGGTGCATCGAGGCCTTTAGGAGAATTAATTATATTAACCAATTATCAAAGATCAAAATTCCTACGCTGATTATAGTGGGCGAGAAAGACTTTGGCACACCTGTCGAGGCCTCCCGGGCCATGTATGAACGTATCCCCAATTCCAGGCTAGTGATTTTGCCTTCTGCTGCCCACCTTTCAAATATAGAGCAACCCCAAGCCTTCCAAGAGGCGCTGTTGAGTTTTTTAGAAAGGCAGTAGAGCTCGTAACACTTTGAAAGGTAATACAACGCCCGGCCTTTCAGTTCGAGGGTGGTGGCCCCAAGAATTTAACCCACCTTGCTACATCAAGCCGGGCAGGAACGTGGCAATCTTGGGGATCGCTATAAGCAATGCAATACATGCGATCATAGCTAACAAAAACGGCATGATGCCGCGAAATATTGTGTAAAGAGAAATCCCTTTAGCCACACCTGCAATAGCAAAGACATTCATCCCGACCGGCGGGGTTATGAGGGCCATCTCCATCACGATAACCATAACCACGCCAAACCATATCGGATTGACACTTAGCTTCAGAATCACAGGGTAAAATATGGGAACGGTCAAAACTATCATAGCAATTGCATCCACCACAGAGCCCAGCAATACATATATTATCAAAATAAAAATTACGACCATGACCGAAGGCAAGGGAAGGGAGACTGCGATCCTGGCCAATTCAAAGGGGATCCTTGTTACGGCCATGAAGTAACCGAAGACGTTGGCCCCTGCGAGGATAAGAAAGCACATGGCAGTAATCTTTCCTGTGTCCATAAGCACATTAATAGTATTTCTTGGCGTTAATCTGCCCCTAATAACCATCAAGATGAATGCCCCAAAGGCACCAATGCCCCCGGCCTCAGTTGGTGTGAATATGCCACTATATAACCCCCCTATGACCAGGATGAACAGCGCCAGCGCCCCCCATATTTTTTTTAGCGAAGCTACTTTTTCCATCAGTGTGGTACGCGGGCCAAGAGGGCCCAGAGCTGGATCTCTCCGCACTTTAATGTATATGGTCAGCACGAATAAACCTGTAAGCACGATTCCCGGAACTATTCCTGCAATAAAAAGCTTCCCTATTGATTCATCTGTCAGCATAGAGTAGAGGATAAAGCCAATACTTGGAGGTATGAGGATACCGAGGGTCCCGCCAGCCGCCAGACTGCCGGCGGCGAGGGTGGGAGCATATTTATATTTTTTCAAGGTCTTATCTGCGTAGGAAACTTAAAAAAATGGGCTTTGATAAAATAACTGTTACCCCGTCACCAGTATTGATGGCAAAAGGTCCTTTGGGCATCATTGGTAAACTATATTTTCAAGTTTCAATGTTAATTTATAGGCTTACTTTTAACAAGTTAATCATAACACCTTCTTGTTTTTTTATTGCAAAGAAAAATTGATTTTT
>CAZIXY010000118.1:0-9661 GCA_964543315.1 uncultured Desulfobacteraceae bacterium
ATTGAGAGATCCGACTTTCAGGCAGGAGGAACCGTATCGGCCATTGTCTACTTCGCCATGAAGAGAGGGTACCTCGATGGTGCGGTGCTGACAGATCGCGATGGCCTCTTGCCGGTACCTCGTTTCATCACAAAGCCCGAAGACATCTTTACATGTGCCTCTTCCAAATATACTGCCGCGCCAACGCTTTCTGCCCTTAATCAAGGAATAAAAGATGGGTTCAAACACATAGGAATCGTAGCTACACCCTGTCAGGCTCTGGCCACAGCGCTCATGCGCTCTAACCCGTTAGAGGAAGTAAACTTTGTTGACCCGACTGGTCTTGTAATTGGTTTGTTTTGCACATGGGCACTTGATTTCAGGTCATTTGAAGAATTCATATCGACACGGGTTGATATAAAAAAGATAACAAAGATTGATATTCCTCCACCCCCCACTGATATGATGGAAATATATATGGGTAATGGCGAAAAGATGAAAATCCCTTTGGACGAGATAAGACAACTGATCCCGGAGGGCTGTTCTTATTGTATTGATATGACCGCTGAATTTTCTGATATATCTGTAGGAGTACTGGAAGGTCATCCTGATATGAATACGCTTTTAATCAGGACAGAAAGAGGCCGGAAGATAGTGGATGAAGCACGAAAGGAGGGTTATCTGATAGTCTCTGACATCCCTAAAGAAAATCTTGAACACCTTAAATGGGCGGCAGCTAACAAGAAAAAAAGGGGCCTTACAAAGGCAAAACAAGAAAAAATTGTAAATACATTAAAGGGAGATAAGGCTTCTTATCTGAAATTAAACACCGAAACCCTTGAAAAGATTACCTCATAGGACAGGGAGGTCGACATGACCAATTTAGCTAACATCCATGAGGATGCTGAAAGCTTACTCATGGGCAACGAGGCCATTGCCCGCGGCGCATTGGAGGCGGGTGTGAATGTTGCAACCTCATATCCGGGAACCCCCGCTTCTGAAATCATTGAAAATCTCGCTCACGTGGCCAAGGAAAGAAACCTCTATGTGGAATGGTCTACTAACGAAAAAGTGGCGCTGGAGGTTGCTGCTGCAGCCTCCTTTTCCCAGCTTAGATCCCTGTGTGCCATGAAGCAGGTTGGTGTGAATGTGGCAGCCGACTTCCTGTTGCATCTTGGTCTCTCTGGAACAAGGGGGGGGATGGTCCTGGTGACCTGTGATGACCCAGGGGCTTTATCCAGCAGTAATGAGGGTCCCTCACGCCATTTCGCCAGAATGTTTGAGATTCCACTCCTGGAGCCAGGGGATTTCCAGGAAGCGAAGGATATGACCAAATGGGCGTTTGAACTCTCGGAAGAGATCAAGACTGTGGTCATGGTGCGAAGCGTAACGCGTGTGTCACATGCAAGCGGAAATGTCAGGCTTGGCAAACTTCCAGAAGCTGAAAGGCATGCTGAGTTTAAATATGATGGGCTTAGCTTGAATGCAGATGAAGGCCCTGCTGAGAGCGTACCCGTGGGTGAGAAACATAGGCTCCAGCAGGAAAAAATAAAAAAGGTTAGCGAAATTTTTGAAGAGACTCCCTTCAATACCTATCAAGGGCCGGAGAGACCGGAGTTGCTGATTATTACTGCGAGCGCCGGTAACCTTTATACAAGAGAGGCCATTAGTGTGCTAAGAGTTGAAGACAGAGTCGGTCTGTTGAAATTGGGCACTACCTGGCCGTTGCCCCCCCGGTTGCTCAAGAGATACCTATCCACAACGGATAAGATCATGTTCGTAGAGGAAGTCCTGCCATTTTTGGAGGAGAACGTGAAGATTCTGGCAGCAGAAAATGCCAGGGATGTAGGGGTAAAGAGCTTCTACGGAAAAAACGAGGGCATCATGCCTAAGACCGGGGAGCTGAACCCCGATATCGTTATATCGGCTCTGTGTAAAATTCTGAAGGCCGATTATATTGCCATGGATCCGGAGTATGAGAAAAAATTCCAGATGCCATTTTCTGCCGAGGTCCCCGATAGAGCAAGAACCTTTTGTCCGGGCTGTCCTCACCGAGCATCCTTCTGGAGTATCCATAATGCCCTTCAGATGGATAACCGTAAAGGGTTTGTGTGTGGTGATATTGGCTGTTATTCCATGGGTCGGTTCTCCTCTGGTTTTAACACAACCAAAACTTTGCATGCAATGGGATCAGGGGCAGGGCTCGCCAGTGGGTTTGGGAAACTGGCGCAGTTTGGCATGGACCAACCAGTGCTGGCCGTGTGCGGTGATTCCACCTTTTTTCACGCAGTTATTCCTGCCCTCGTCAATGCGGTGCATCATAAATCAAACATCACGCTTGTTGTATTGGATAATAGTGGAACGGCGATGACCGGATTTCAACCCCATCCTGGCCTGCCGGTTAATGCAATGGGTGATGAGGTGCCGGAGGTTGATATTTCAAAGGTATGTGATGCCATCGGTGCCAAGGTGGAAATCAGGGATCCCTTTGATTTAGAAGAAACTCAGCAAACACTCAACCGCCTACTTGAGGATAAACAAGGAGTTAAGGTCTTGATCCTTCAACAGGCATGTGCCTTGAGCCCAGAAAAAAAATATATTAAGAAATATGAGATGAACATTGATGAAGCATTATGTATTGGTGAGGACTGCGGCTGCAATCGTTTGTGCACGCGAATATTTCAGTGTCCCGGTCTTGTCTGGGATAATGATAAAAACAAGGCCCGGATTGATGAGGCACTTTGTGTGGGTTGTGGGGTTTGCTCATTGATTTGTCCGGCAGGTGCAATAAAGAGGAAGGAGGTGGCATAAGATATGGCAACAAAAACATTATCAAATGATCCCTATAATATCGTTATTACCGGAGTTGGCGGACAGGGAAATGTCATGGCATCCAGAGTGTTAGCGAACATGTTGGTCCGTAATGGTTATTATGTTACCATAGGAGAGACCTTTGGGGCATCTCAACGGGGTGGATCAGTGATGAGTCATATCAGGGTTTCAAGACAATCTGCCTGGAGTCCTCAGATACCCAGGGGGAGGGCGGATATCGTCGTATCCCTTGAGCCAATTGAGGCAATCAGAGTTCTAAAGAGATATGGCAACCCTAAAGTTAATACGCTGACCAATACCCGTCCCATGTATCCTGTAGGTGTTATTGCTGGAGAATTGACTTATCCATCATTAGAAAAAATTAAGGAATCAGTGAATGAATTATGCTTGTCTTCCTGGTTCATTGATGCCACAGATGAGGCAACGAAACTGGGTAATCCTATTTTAGGAAACATCATCATGATAGGCGCTTTATCCGGAATAGGGGAGCTACCCATGGGCCGGGAGGACTTTAAAGAAGTGATCTCGAAAAGTATGCCGGAGGACAAGCTGGATATTAATCTCGAGGCATTTTATATCGGCACCTCCATAGTGGGTCAATAGCCGTGGAAACATCAAAACAGCATCAATAAAATAGATCCATGAAAACAATCTCGGTTCCATCACAACGCTGGTATGAAAACAGAGAGCAAGAAATCACATTTCCCGATCGATGGGAGGTGGACAACCTCACCTGCCCCGGCTTTGATAAACCTGGTCTCAGTCCCGCTGAGATCAGGGAAAAAATTGAGCATCCAATTGAAGGTCCCCCACTTAAAGAAATAGCACAAGGCAAAAGGCAGGCCGTCATCGTCTTTGATGACATGACGCGACCGACACCAGTAAAGGCAATTGCGCCATTTGTTGTTGATTCTCTCCACCGGGCCGGGATGGTAAAGGAACAGATTCGATTCATCTGGGCACTGGGGGCTCACGGGGCCTATAATATGATCAGTGCTCGAAAAAAATTAGGAAATAAGATTGTAGAACAGTACGCAGTGTACAACCACGACCCCTTTCAAAACACGGTACGAGTGGGTCGGACTCCCACCGGCGTAGAGCTCTGGTTGAACCGTGAGGTCATGGCCTGTGATCTAAAGATCGGAATCGGTAGCATTAGCCCTCACGTGCATGTCGGCTTTGGCGGTGGGGCCAAGATCATCTTACCCGGTGTTGCAGGTATCGAGTCAATTAACCAGTTTCACAATCAACTATACAGGGATTCCAGGCGTACTGGGCTTGGAAATTTTGACAACAATATCATGCGGGCCGAGTGCGATGCTGCAGGGGATATTGCAGGCCTCGACTTTAAGATTGACTGTTTGATTAATCGACGGGGAGAGATTACCAACCTCTATGCCGGTCCATTCAAGGCCACTCATGTTGCAGGCGGAAAGGATGGCAAGGAGCACTACGGGATACCCCATGCCACGGGTTATGACATTTTGGTATGCAATGCCTACGGAAAGGCAAACGAGGCCGCCATTTCGCGAAGTTTCGCGCCGATGACCCTAAAGCCCGGCGTTGGAGGGACCGCTGTCTTGATTTTTGATGCACCCGAGGGACAGGTTCCGCACTATGTCTTTCGTAGCTGGGGGTCTGACTATGGCGGTCGACACTATAGACCGAAGGTCAAAGGAACTCTAAATCAATGGAATATTAAAAGACTGCTTATCTTTTCTCCATATCCAGACCGTACCAGTCTCGATTGGTTCTGCCATGCCGATGATGCCTTGATTGTAAAGACATGGTCAGAGGCATTAGCCATACTTGAGCAGGATTATCCGAAGGAAGCAAAGGTTGCGGTTATTCAGGACGGAACGATGCAATATATGAAATCAAGAAAGCAGGAAAGATTCTGAAAGGACCCACTGCCGTTTCTTCATCTATTGTCCAGTCGCTCCAGGCAGAAAATAATGATCTGGATCGAAGTCAGGGTTCCCCTCATACCTTTGTACAAGTGACTCGCGAAACCGGGAGTAAAATTCGAGGTCGATATGGATCCCCATTTTTTCAAGCGTCTCTATAATCTCTTCCAGTGCCACTGGACAGCCCTTTATGTACACGGCCTCCTTTATGTTTGGATCATTTCGGTTCTTCTTGATCATGCAATTACCAAAGAGGATGGTTTTGTTAAAACCAGGTGAGGGCTTCATCTTTTTACCGCTAAGCACCTCAATCCCCTCGAAGGGAGTGCCCTTATAGGCGGAGGTGAAAAACATCAGAAGAGGATTGTACATTGAGGAACATCCGGTGCAAATCGTCTGATCATATTTTGGAATACTGATACCGGAGACGCCGATCTTATCCCAGTTCTTAGGCCCTGTGTTATCCTCACGCCAGCTAAAATCCCACTTAAGCGGCCTTCTGATCTCTTCCGGATAGGATCCTTTCAAGGTAAAGGAATCCAGATCCGCCAGGCGCTCATGCCTTTTCGCATAGAGTGCAATATGTTCGACAGACATCGGATCAAAGCCTGCTACCAATGCCCCTACTGTGTCTACTGCCAGTGGATCTTGAGACACAATTACCGCATTCATTCGATGAGCGGTTCCCAGATAATATGGCCCTTTTTCAAGGCCATAGATACCATCTAAGACTGTCAAAGATGGACGAATGACTTCTACATACAAAGAGCAAAAAAAATCCAGAGGGATGTGTTCATTATGACAGAATCTGCGGGAGTTCAGGTCAATACAGCCTTTGAGGTTTTTTAAGCCCAGGGAAAGTTTGGTTTGATTATGGGTTTTCAGCACCGGCATATTGATAAAGAAATCCGCTTCCAAGGCCGCCTTGGATATGTTTATCGAAAAATCATTAAGTTCAACATTTTCAAAAGGTTCGTCAAAAAAGTCAAGAAGCTTCACATCATATGTCTTTTGAAGATGCTCATATCCTAACGCACTGAAGATCAGCTTTGTGCCTTTCAATTTTCCCGCTGTCTTCCCCTTCCTTGGGACAGATCCTTCACCTATTGTAATGTCCCTGACACCATACTCCTTCAGCAGGATGACCATATCCTCTACCAATCTGGAGGTCGTATAGACTCCATAAGGCGCGAGAGGGTAGTCTGGATCCCATCCCACCAGATTGGGTTTGATCAGTACTCGATGGTTGGGTTGAAGTTTCTCAAAGGCATTTGATTCCTTGATAGCCTTGAAAAGAGATTTCGGAGAAGACTCGTACTTAGTCAAAGAAACTATAGGCTTGCTCATATCTAAATTCCTATGCTTGATTCTCGTAGGTTACAGTTGCAACATGGGTTGCGGCATAGCGCCCGACATTTTCATTAATGAAATATCAATCCGCCACAGATATTCATGGCTTGACCAGTTATTCCTCTCGCCTCCTCTGAGGCCAGATAAACCGCCATAGATGCCACTTCTTCGGGCTCAATAATTCGATGTTGCAGATTACGGCTAACAACCTTTTCAATAACCTCATCTTCAGTCATGCCGCTCGTTTTTGCCATCTCGGCAACATATCCTCGCGGTCCTGAAAACATTTCAGTATTTACATAAAATGGGCAAATAGCATTGACTGTAATTCCCGGATATCCTGCTAGGGCCACTTCACTTGCCACTGATTTTGTGAGTCCTAAGACACCATGTTTTGATGCGCTATAGGCAGAATTAAAAGGAACTGGGTTTTTGCCTGCGGTAGAGGCTATATTTATGATGCGTCCTTGACCACCTTTTTGTATCATTGGCAGAAAGGTCTTTATGCACAAATAGGTTCCAAAAAGGTTGACCCTGATTACCTCTAGCCAGGTTTCATCGTCATATTCCAATAATTTTGATCGCTTTGAAATCCCCGCATTATTTACTAAAATATCCACTTGGCCGAACTCATCTTTAACTTGTTTTACTAAATTTTGCACCTCTCGAGCTGATGACACATCACAGTTCATAGGTAATGCCTTCCCCCCCGTTTCTTTTATTTCCTGTGCTAAATTCTCAAGTTGATCTCGGGAACGGGCGACCAGAACCAGATGAGCCCCTTCATTAGCAAATGCAAAAGCAATACTCCTGCCTATTCCCCTTCCAGCACCAGTTATAATAGAAATTTTGTTTTTTAACCTCATCTGTTGACCTCCGACTTATAGTTCATAATTGATGTCTGTCTAAAAATACTGAGCAAGAAGATAGATACAATTGTTTGCGAATGTTTTCATTTTTCGCAGTAGTCAAATTCTATTCTACCTTTGCCAAACCAGCATGCATAAGACAGACTTGCCTCTTTCCAGGCACATTATTCATCTCAAAAGAGATCTGGCCACAATGTTCTTTTCTATCTCCTTGGTTCCTTCATATATCTCTACAATTTTTGCATCTCTATAGATCCTCTGAATCTTATATTCATCCATATATCCATATCCTCCATGCATCTGAAGCGCCTCATCTGCACACTTCACGGCTACCTCACCAGAGAACCACTTTGCCATCGCAATAAGCCCATGATCCACTATACCCCTATCGACAAGCCAGGCGGATTTATAGTAAAGGTTACGGGCGGCCTCAATCCGTGTTGCCATCTCGGCAATCTTGAACTGGTTAGCCTGAAATGATGCTAATGATGATCCAAATTGGTGCCTTCTTTTAATATGTGCCATTGCCTCTTCAAGAGCGGCACGCGCAAGACCCACAGCTTGTGCAGCTACTCTTATACGTGATACATTAAACTGGTACATAATTTCGGAAAATCCCTCTCGCTCTTGCCCTATCATATTAGAGGCGGGAACCCTGACCTCGGAGAAGGATATCTCAGCAGTATCATTGGCTCGAATCCCCAATTTACCGCGCAGTTTTCTCGCCTCGAACCCTTTTCTGTCTGTCTCCACGATAAAAAAACTATGCCGTTTGTGTCTATTTGGGTTGTCTAAATCGGTCAAACAGAAGACGAGAAGATAGTTAGCTATACTTCCATTGGTGATAAATGTCTTGGAGCCATTGATTATATACTCATCACCAGCACGGACGGCGGTAGTAACGGCTCCGGTAACATCAGAGCCGGCATCAGGCTCAGTGATGGCGGTTCCCATGATGGCCTCACCGGTTACAATCGGCGTGATATACCTTTTTTTATGTTCCTCAGTGCCGTACCTATCAATGAGGTCACAGCCAAAGGCAACAGACAGACATGCGTTGGCCATACCTGCATCCACAGCCCAAAATTCCTCCGTGATAAGACAGTTTTCAAAAATACCTAGGCCAGCGCCTCCATAAAGCTCCTTCATGTTTACCGCCACAAACCCGAGTTCGCAGGCCTTTTTCCATATACTGAGATCAAATTTTTCCTCCCGATCAAACTCCTGGGCCCTATCTGGGAATTCGCCCTGTGCAAATTCCCAGGCTGCATTTTTTATATCTTCTTGCTCCTTGGAAAGCGTAAAATTCATCTTTTGTTCCCCTTCGTTTAAATTCAACAAAATGTATTGGTTAAAATGGCTAACCTAAAAGAGCTCTGGCAATGATAATCTTTTCTATCTCCTTGGTTCCTTCGTATATTTCAATTATTTTTGCATCGCGATAAAAACGCTCAACATCGTAGTCTCCCATATACCCATATCCGCCGTGGATCTGTACCGCCTCCTCTGCAACACGAACGCCTGTTTCTCCGGCAAACCATTTGGCCATTGCGGTGAGCGTGTGATCGGGTTTTCCCTGATCAGCCCTAAAGGCGGCCTCGTACACGAGGTTGCGCGCTGCCTGGATACGAGTAGCCATCTCCGCGATCTTGAACTGAGTGGCCTGAAAGGAGCTCAAGGTTTTTCCAAATTGCGTTCTACTCTTTGCATGGGCAATGGACTTTTCCATGGCACCCTGGGCAATACCGATCGCTTCTGCGCCGACATGGATCCTGGTGATATTAAAGAACTCCATGAACTGGTAGAAGCCCTTTCCCTCTTCGCCAATAAGGTTTTCCTTTGGTACGCGGACATCCTTAAAATACAGCTCAGCGGTATCCGAGGCCCGTATTCCGAGCTTATGGTGAAGCTTGGTCGCCTCAAACCCTTCTCGGTCACTCTCTACAAGGATAACACTGTGCTTCCTGTGTCTAGAGGGATTCTCCGGATTGGTAAGACAGATAACATTAAAATAGCTGGCGACCGTGCCGTTGGTAATGAAAGTTTTGGTTCCATTGACGATATAATCAGAGCCATCTTTTTTGGCTTCAGTTACAATAGCCGCCACATCACTGCCCGCATCTGGCTCAGTGATGGCAGAGCCCATGATAACTTCTCCTTTGGTGATGGGAATGAGATATTTTCTCTTTTGTTCCTCTGTGCCATAGAGTTCCACCATATCTGCCCCGAATGTAGCGGAGATCACTGCGGATCCCAGACCAGGGTCAACGCGCCAGAGCTCTTCAGCAACGAGACATTTTTCCAGATACCCATATCCGCTCCCGCCGTATTCCTCAGGGAAGTTAAGACCTACAAAGCCGAGTTCAGCTGCTTTTGTGACCAGATCGCGGGGGTATTTCTCCTGTTGATCATGCTCTTGTGCAATGTCCGGGAATTCACCCTCGGCGAATTCCCGCGCTGCCTTTTTGATATCCTGTTGATCTTTGCTGAGATTGAAGTCCATTGATTTACTCCTTGATGAAGGTTTATTCCACACAGCACCAAAATATGCTACAATCAATACCCATTGGATTATCCTTAGTGTCTATTTTATTTGTAGGGACTCTTATATTTTTTGAAATTACCATCACTTTGAGGTAAAATCAAAATTTTAAGTTTATCTTAATACTTCACTTGCAATCACCAAACGCTGTACTTCAGATGTCCCCTCGGTAATAGTAAAGA
>CAZIXY010000119.1:0-9605 GCA_964543315.1 uncultured Desulfobacteraceae bacterium
GTGATTCATCAACATCCACCCTGAGTACGGGGATATTTTTTATGGGAAATGAAATACTATCATCCATGAATCCGGAGGAACCGGAAATAGATAACGAATAGGCACCTGCTCCAATGACGGTTGCCCTGATCTTGTTTTTAGGTTCAATAACCGGGGAAATTAATCTGTGTGTCAAATTATTTATTTTATCAGCCAAAACCCGCCCCACATCGTCGTAATCACCTTTACCTCCATACATAAACTCAGCGACACCCCCCGAAAAAGAGTATTCATCTATTTTATCAGGAAAATTCAGATCATCGGTCATCATCAGCTGTTTTGCCAAAAAGGAAGTTGCAGGGCCGGTAATGACTTCAATGAGGACCTCGGCAAACCTTGTTGCTATTTTTTCAATATCCTGTTTTGGGATCTGATCTCCGATTTTGTAATTTAACCCAATCCGTTTTATGACCTTCTTTGCAGGTTCATCAATTCTCCAAATTATTCCTTCAGAATTTACGGCAAGTAATCTGCCCCCTATGGATATGCAACTTGTTGACAGGACCTCCCCGTTTTTTGATATGGCAATGTTAGAGGTTCCTCCACCAATGTCACAAGATAATATTGTTTTATTGTGGTTTTTTGACCTGGCGACCGCGCCCGAACCCATTGCAGCAATTAAGCTTTCGAAATTTGGTCCTGCCGTTGCAGCGACAAATTTTCCGGCATCATTGGAAAGGGCTTCTGTTATTTGCCTTGCGTTTTCTTTTTTGGCTGTCTCCCCGGTGACGACAACGGCGCCTGTTTGAATATCAGCAGGGTCAATTCCTGCTCTTTTATATTCTGCTTTAAAAAAATCGGTTAATTTATCGATATCGATTTTGTCATTATCCAATAAAGGGGTATCGATTATTTTTCCCTCATAAATTATATTCCTTTCCTGTATTTTGTAACGACGGGAGGGAGATTTTATATCTTCTTCTAATACAAGATTCGAAAAAGCCAGATGGCTTGTTGAGCTTCCAACATCTACACCAACTGAAACCAATTTAATTTTTTTCATTTCCATTGTTATTTCTCATATCCTGCTTTCAAGGTAATTACGGGTTGTTCCCCAATCCTGCGGCTGATATTTCCCGCCGCTTTTCTCGTCAACGTGATAAGGACCTTCATCTTTTTTTCATCCAGGCTTGCCTTAAACCCAACGACCCAAATCGCCGACTTCAATTGACCCAAATCGGTAATGGGCGATGCCACGGCCCTGACGCCCAAGATATATTCCTCATCATCAACGGCATAGCCCCTTTTCTTAACACGACCTAATTCCTTATAATAAAAATCCGGATCTACGATGGTGTTTTCCGTAAATCGAGTCAACCCTATTGATTGCATTATCCTTTCGACTTGCTCCTCCGGCATGGATGCCAAGAAGACCTTTCCAACCGCCCCGGCTAATAGAGGTATTGTGGCGCCTATCGGTGCAGTAATTTTGAGATCTTGTCTTGATTCAACAATATCCAAAACAGTCACATGGTCCCAGTTTAAGATACCCAGAAAAACCGATGCCTGTGTTTCTTCCATCAGTTCCTCCATAATGGGTCTGGCCAGGGTCTTTAGATCAATCTGGGAATAGGCCGATCTGCCCAGTTCAAAAAGCGTGAAGCCCAGTCTGTATTTTTTGGTATAACGGTCCCTAACAACAGCTCCCAACTCCTCCAGGGCGAAGGTCATGCCATGAACCGTACTCTTGGGCATTTTGAGGCCTCGTGCTATTTCACTCACCCCTAAGCCTTCTTTGGATGAAGAAAGGACTCCAAGAATTTCAAACGCCTTTTTTACCGAGGGTGCGTCATATCTCTTCATTTTTGTTCACCATAATGAACCATTTTTTAACTTTATAACCATTTGGTGGCTTTTGTCAATATCAAATTGCATCCGTATCAATCGCTTCAGGAGGCGCGGTGTGGCTCGAGCGTTTCTGTTTGAAAATCAATGGCAGACATTTTTAAAACACTGCCTTATTCATTTATTTTTGTTTTGGAATAACAAGCGTTTGGCTTATTTCATCGTCTTTTAACACGCGGGAATCGCTCAAGGACTATACGCATTTACTTGCTGCATATGTAAGGCCATGAAAAAATTGTCTTTCCCGTTGACAAAGTAGAAAAATCTGATACCATACATTCGAGACTTGGTTCATGATAATGAACATCCAGAATTAAATGAAAGGTTGATGCAAAATGGATTTCAGTTCCTTTGTGGAGGGTCCCTTTTTATGGATCGTATTTCTTATGTTTACTGCTGTCATAATTGTGAGGTTCGTCTTTTTTTTCCGTGCAATCATTAGAAGCGGCAAGCATAGGGATTTCAGGTTGTTATACAGCGTGACCACCTTTGGCAGTCTCTTTTTGCCTTTTCATAAGGCAATAGTCGGAAAACCCTTTTACACAATACTGCGTTACCTATTCCATATATGTCTCGTTGCCGTTCCAATCTGGTTCATTGGGCATATCGCCCTGTGGGAAGAATCCACGCTTGAATGGACATGGTCTTCGCTGCCGGATATATGGATTGACTGGATGACGCTTTTGGTATTGGCTCTCGCAGCCTATTTCCTGATCAGACGAATTGTCTCAAAGGAACTCCGAACCAATTCCTCTGTTACCGACTATTGCGTCATTGTCATAACCGCCTTGCCTTTTTTGACAGGTTATTTTTTGACCCATGCAACCCTCGACTCCATCGACTTCTTTTCAAACAACATGTGGAATATCCACATAATCTGTGGCGGAGCCATGATACTTATGGCAGCTTTTCTGTTCTGTAGAACCCGGATGAATACCCGAAAATGCACGGGCTGTGCCGCATGTGAAATAAGTTGTCCCACAGGCACAATTGAATCAAACGATAAGACAAATCAGAGAATTTTTACATACTCCCACTATCAATGTATCTGCTGCGGGGCATGCGTCAATACGTGTCCTGAACAGGCAGCTGAATTGAGACATGAAATAAGCCTGAGAAGGTTTTTTCAGATCATTACAAGATATGAAATAAGGTCTGTTGAACTTTCTGTATGCGAAAGGTGCGGCGAGCTTTTTGTACCTGTCCCCCAGATGGAAAAAATCGGACAGACCTTTACTCATGATTATTTGCGCCTTTGTCCCAGATGCAGAATGATCAACATCGGAGACCTGTTGCATCAACTCTCTCCTTGGCATGGGCACCCAAAAAAAGTCGATGGAACCACGATTGAAAACACTTAGCCGCTTTCCGAAGTGATGCCGGGGATATCTCAACGACACTCCTATTATGTTCATTATGATGAACGGGAGGGGTTAACATCAACCTTATATCGAGCATATACAAAAATAACTTATGTCAACAATGATATAACATGTTTATGAAAACACTACATAATAAATAAGTTTTGCTTGACAAAGGGGATAATTATGGTAATATTTTTTTCTCTCAAATAGTTCATAATAATGAACTGGGTTTATTGATAAATGATTTGCCTGATTGTTACCACCCTTAATTTTACTATACATGGTTAACAATCTGTAATTTTCTTGAAAAAAATGGGCCAAAATTGAATTTTTTGTCTATTTACGTTTCATATTTTTTATCATAATAAGTAATTCTGCTTTATGACAGAAAGGAGAGTATTATGGCAAAAGAAAAAGAAGACCTCTCAACAGCTGAAAGCCTAAGAAAGACAAGGACTTACGGTAAGTTCAGATGTCATAATCCAACCTGTATGGAAAGAATTCAGCCGGAGAAGGGAAAAAAGACTGCCAAATGTCCGACCTGCGGAATGGAATATCGGGTACACTGGGTCAATCCCAACCTTCCCCGTATCAGAGGACCGGTATGGGAAACAAACAGAAAACTTGCGGAAGCAAAACTAAAAGAAATGGGGGTAAAATAATATGCCGTTAGACAGAAAAATAGCATATATTGATCTCACCACAGGTGATATCCAGACAAAACCTATCCCACTTGATGTGAGGAAGAAATTTCTGGGCGGCAGGGGACTGGACGCTTATCTGCTTTACAACCACACGGAAAAAGGCTGTGATCCCTTGGGACCCAAAAACACCCTTATGGTTAGTGGGGGTATCTTGACAGCGACATGTGCCTCGGCAACCGCCAGGACTCACGTGATGGCCAAATCACCTTTAACAGGTCTGCTCGGAAGTGCGAACATGGGCGGTTTTTTTGCACCTGAATTGGCCTGGGCTGGTTTCCACCACCTTGTCATAAAGGGCAAGGCCAAAAACCCGGTCTATATCTATGTCCACAACGGTGAAATCGAGATTCGGGACGCCCGTGAAGTTTGGGGGAAAACCGTAACGGAAGCACAGTGGGCAATCAGGGAAGACATAGGTGACCAGGAAGTCAAAAGCGTCGTTTGCGGTCCGGCCGGCGAGAATCTGGTCAGGTTTGCCAACGTTATGACGGGAATTAAAAACTCCGGCGGCAGATCAGGGATGGGATGTGTTATGGGCTCAAAGAATCTTAAGGGCATTGCGGCCCGGGGAACCATGGATATAAAGATAGCCCAGCCAAAAGAAGCCCTGGATTACAATAAGCGTTTCATCGACCAGATAGTCAGCGCCAAAGTAAATCAGACCCAGGGAGCCCTGGGAACGCCTTTTATCTGGGGAGCTACCAATTCCTGGGGAGGCATCAGGTGCAGGAATTTTCAATACAACCAGTGTGAATATGCGGATGACATCGAACCCGAGCGTATCGATGAAATCTGCGAAGAGACAATGGGACCCTACCATATGACTGGCTGTTTCGGATGCCAGGTCCATTGCAGGGCACAGTATAAGATCCCGGACGGTCCTTATGCGGGCATCTATGATGAAGGTCCTGAGTATACATCACAAGGCGCATTCGGCGGAGAGACAGACACCCCGAGAGCTACCACCGTACTTACGGGAAATCATCTGGTGGACAAGTACGGAATGGATAATCTCGAGACAGGAAGCCTCATCTCCTGGGCCATGGAGCTTTATGAACTGGGCATCATCACCAGCAAAGAAACTGATGGATTGGATCTGAGGTTTGGAAATGACGAGGCCGTAATAGAGATGATCGACCGCATATGCCATAGAAAAGGATGGTTAGGTGATACCCTTGCAGACGGAGGCATTCCGGCCTCGGAAAAAATCGGCAAGAACTCATTTGATTACCTCATTCAGGTCAAAGGGATGAGCAATCTCCATTCTGATGAGAGGGCGACTCCCGGTTTAGCGCTTAATATTGCCACAGGGTCAAGAGGCTCTGACCATTTGAGGAGTAGACCGGCAATTGACCTGTACCATCTGCCGGAAGAGGTTTTAAGGAAAATTTACGGCAACCCGGTTCCCTATGACGGGCCATTGAGTTCTGAGCATACGGAATATATCGGTAAACCCTGGCAGGTCTTCTGGCAGGAGAACTGTTACATGGGAGTGGATTGCCTTGGGATTTGTAAATACCATACAACTTTCTTAGGGGCGACTCTTCCTAATTTCGAGGATTGGTCCAAAGTGCTTTTGTACAATACCGGATTGGAAATGACCCCTGAGGAAATCTGGGACGTAGCTGTCAGGTGCAATATGATCGAGAGGCTTTTCAACCTAAGGGAAGGGCTGACAAGAGACGATCTCAAGAAAGGCGATATGTTGAACCATCGCTATTTTGATGAACCCTGCAGGCGGGGAGCCATAGATGTCGTCGGCAGGAAAATTGATAAGAAAAAATTCGTTCAGATGATAGATGAATTTTACGAACACAAAGGCCTAGATAAAAACGGTGTCCCCACACCGGAGAGATTGAAAAAACTCGGCCTGAATAAAGAGCCTTCTCACTTATTGTGATTATTTGAAAGGAGCAAGTAAATGGAACCAATGGGTAAAGTTCTGGTAATAAACTATGAGAAATGCACGGGATGCAGACTGTGTGAACTCGTCTGTGCGGTCATGCATGATGGTATCTCAAATCCGGCCCGGAGTCGAATAAAGGTAATGAAGTGGGAGTCGGAAGGACTGTATATCCCTATGTCATGCCAACAGTGTCAGGACGCCCCGTGCATGAATGTATGCCCGGTAAAAGCCATCTCCCGTGATGAGGAACTTGGCCGGGTAGTCGTTGACTATGATGTGTGTATCGGGTGCCGCTCGTGTGTTGCCGTTTGTCCCTTCGGCGCCATGAGTTTTAATACTATTGACAAGAAGGTGTTCAAGTGCGACCTCTGTGACGGTGACCCCCAGTGTGTCCGGTTCTGTGAGGTAAACGCAATTGAATATGTTGATGCCGACGATGTTAGCATCTTAAAGAAAAGAGAGGCCGCGGAGAGAATATCCGTTGCAGGAAAAGAGGCCGCGGTTTTACAGGCAGCAGTATAATTTTTAACTACAATAGAGATTTTCGGCAATGGCCGGAAATCTCTATATTTTCCTTCATCCCTATCCTCCGGCAAGCATGTACGTTATATGTATTTCATCCCCATCCTTAACCGGCCTTGCCAGTTCATCGGGGTACGCGCTTTCCAGGTTAATATAGATTTCAATAATGTTCCTTAAATTGCCCTTCTTATCAAACACCTCTTTTTCAATACCCGGGAATTGGTTCACCAGGTGTTTAAGACAATCACCGACGTTATTTCCTTCAACCTTTACGGCCTCCTTGCCGTTGGTGTATTGACGGTGAGTCTTGTGAATGTGTAGTTGAACGCTCAACTGTTGCCCCTTTGCTTTCAGCCAACCAAGATGTTCATAATAATGCAATACTCACGAGCGCTATCACAATTTCATTTCTAACTGAATCATGCATCGAATATGGACGACCTTAACATTCTGCATAAACAGAGCTTTTTTAAGACTCTGTATCCTAAAAGCGTCTTTGCAGTTCATTCTCTTATTATACGCTCTTCACCGCAAAAGACCAGTAAACCGGACCCGTTTCCTGCGCATACCAGGGTCATATTCAGGTTCTTTCCCAATTCAACCGCCAAGGCTGTAGGACGTGATATGCTTATCAGGATAGACAGGCCGGCCCTGGCTGCCTTTTGGACTAATTCATAACTCACTCGAGAAGAAAGGACTGCCAAACGTGCTTCTGCCAGTTGTCCACCCATAAAGACCTTGCCGATTGCCTTGTCTAAAGCATTGTGACGTCCGACATCTTCTGCCAATGCCATCACATTGAGCTTCGAGTCAAAAACCATCACACCGTGAGAAGCACTGGTTCTTTCATAAAAATCCTGATGTCGAGCAAGTTGATCCATACACGAAATGGCCTGACTTGTTCTAATCCTGGTTTTATCCGCAACCGGCGAA
Source organism: uncultured Desulfobacteraceae bacterium (assembly GCA_964543315.1). GTDB lineage: Bacteria > Desulfobacterota > DSM-4660 > Desulfatiglandales > Desulfatiglandaceae > JAFDHL01. The sequence goes on from CAZIXY010000119.1 coordinate 7,314, forward strand.
AGAATTTGATACAAGTCCTTTATCATTTCCTTACCACAGATTCCGCAACTGGTTTGACTGATAAAACCTCGCCGTTTTAACAACGCTGCCACTTTTTTCTTTCTTTCTTTCTCGAGTCTAACCGAGACTACGTTAGAGTCACTTTCTTCGCAATGACTGATCATTGCAAAATGATCGGGATCATCCACAAGCCCTTCCCCCAGGCAAAAGCCTGCCACATGAAAGATCTCCTCGCCGGGGGTGCGCATCACAACCGAATAGGGGTGGTCTTCAATGAGCACAAGAAGAGGCTCTTCTCCGATCAACTCCTGTTCGTAAATCCGGCGGATGTTTTTTTCATGTAAGACAACATGTCGAGATTGAATACTATTCATATCAAATTTTTATAAGTTTTTTCAAAAGTATTTGATGAGAGGAACTATTATACCGTCCTTGGCTTTCGCCTTTGCAATGATAGTATGGGCAGTTTAAAATCTTACCCAGGACTGAAATTGGCATCCCTCGCTACAATGAGCTACTCAAGGAATCATAAAACGACGCATCGTTATCACCTCCTTTCACTGAACCTTTACAGACTGCCTTTCAATTTTTCTTTTCCTCGTAGTCCTTAATTGCGTCACTCAGGGCCTGTGCAACAAGGTTGGAGCAGTGCATCTTTTCCTTCGGCAAACCGTCAAGGGCCTCCGCCACGGCCCTTTTCGTGATAGACTTTGCTTCTTCCGGTGCTTTGCCTCTTGTCATTTCGCTGACCTTGCTGAATACCGCAATTGCAGCGACACACCCGAATGTCTTGTATTTCACGTCCTCCAGCCTGTCATCCTTCACCTTGATATAGAACGTCATCATATCTCAGAACACGGGATTCCCGACTTTTCCTATTCCGTCTGCATCCTCTATTTCACCCACATTTCTCGGGTTTGAGAAATAATCCATGACTTTTTGTGAGTACATTTTTACCTCCTTAATAAAAACACTCAAACGCTCTCGTCCGTTTCGAGCATCTTGGACAACGTCATGGAATCCAGTATTTCATACATAGCTTTCGAGGCGTCTTCCCAAACGCCACGGGTCATACAACTACCGGACCTTTCGCATTCGTCGGGGTTTTCAATACAACCTACAAGTTCGATGGCTCCTTCAACTGCCCTGACAATTTGCCCAACAGTTATTTGATCGGGAGGCCTTGCCAACATATGTCCACCTTTGGGGCCCCTGATACTCTTTATGAGATTGCCCTGCTTCAAGGGGATAATGAGCTGTTCAAGATACTTGACGGAGATGTCCTGACGCTTTGCAATTTCACTGATTCGTACGGGGCCTTTATCATAGTTTTGAGCCAGGTCCTGCATCAGCCTTGTCCCATAACGACTTCTGGTTGATAGTCTCATTGAACGATACTCACATCAGGCAGCCTTTTTCTCCCTCCGGATAGGAGAAAAATCCCGAAGTCTTCCAACGACAAAAGGGAGCTTGTCAAGAACATACCCCACTCATTCTCCCATCATCCTTTGACATCCTATATTTTATACTAAGTTAATCTATAGTTTTTTAATATATTATAATAACTCATCAGGCTTATGTCAAGGGGCGATTCGATACAGATTTCAGGACCTTTTTTATATGGACGACTGGCTGACATTGGTGTAATTAGTGTCCATCCGGAAACAACCAACTTCTGGATAGACCTTTCAGCGATCAGCAATTAGCAATCAGCTAACACCTTGATTTTAATGCCCTTTGCTGAAAGCCGAAAGCTGATGGCTGATAGCGCAAGTCCAAAAACGTCAGTTTCTGGATGAGCACTAATTAACCACACTGTAACAATTGGCGCAAAAACCACTTCTAAAAGAATAAGGCAAGAAAGCCTATCGCAAAGAATGAATGCCGGTTCGAGAAAAAAAATGGCCATCATTGCCAGCTATTTCGGGGGCGAGACCTACGGACTCTTAGGGCCACAGATGGCTGCAACTATCATCCAGGAAAACACTCCATATAACTGTATTGTATTGGCAGTGGCGCGTGAAGACGACAAGGACCTTATCAAAAAAGCCCTGGCGGACTATTTCGGCATGTCAAGGCCTGTCTTAGGTTTTTCAACCTTAAGCGGCCGTGAGGATCTTTTCTCCTTTGCCAGGGAGCTTAAGGATGAGGGAGGTCTTATCATCCTCGGTGGACCCCAGGCGGATGTTGACTACTTTGGAGAAAAGGGCCGGCAGGATCATCCCAATCGTTTTCCGGGACTCGTAAAGAATTTCTCATTTTCACTGCACGGGCCGGCCGAACAGGCCATCA
>CAZIXY010000120.1:0-9581 GCA_964543315.1 uncultured Desulfobacteraceae bacterium
CCATCACCCCTGCATGGATAAAACCATCCTGCTGCCGGTGGTGTTCTTCAATCTTCACCCTGGACTGGAAAAAACCTTTCTTAATCACCTCGGCCTTGAACCGACAGTATTTGATAAAGCCCCTGCTGTAGTCTTCCGCAAGAAAGGCTTTCCTTTCTTCTGAAATCCCTTCATCCATAGACTATAACCTCGTTAAAAGTGGCACGGTCCCTTTTACTCCAACTCGACTCTCCCTTTTCGCCGGATTGACCGGCTTTCTACGAATCCTCCTTCCCCTCCGCCAACTTTTTATCCAGACAGTTTCGGGGAACTCAACAGCAGAATGCTCCGCCTTTCATACAAGTCCCTTTTCATGGAGTATCCTCTGGTGTAATTCAGCAAAATTAGTGGCCGGCAACTCTCCCGTTTTATCAGGCCTTAATACTATTTCCGCCGCCTCTGCAGGGCATCTGCTGACACAGACACCGCAACCGATACACCAGTCCAGATCAACCACAGGCATATCATCCTCCATCCGGACGGCGTCAACCGGGCACACGTCAGCGCATTCGCCACAACCCGTACATTTATCAAAATCCGTTTCCCGGATAAAATATGTCGCCATGATCGCATCTCTCGGGATCTTTCTTCTTTTTAGAGCCCCGACATTCCAGCATGCGCATCCGCAACAATTGCAGTTATGTTTTATATCGCCCGCTGCATTATCAACAAAATGCACTAAACCTTCCTCTTCACTCTGTTTGATTATTTTTCGTGCTTCTTCCCTTGATATTTTTCTGCCCAATTTTCTGTCAATCACGTATTGTGCGACCTCATCAAACTTAATACATACCTCCGTCGGATGCTCGCAGGGTCTTCCTCGCAGTCGTGCTATCATGCGACACGAACAATGGCATACGGCAAACACTTTTGCCTTTTCTATAACGCTTTCCATAGTATGGTGGGGATAGACGGATTGGAAGCCAGGCTCAATCGTCCCGGAAACCGGAATATATCTGTAAGCATTTGTTTCTGAACTGTAGGCTTCTTGTGTCACCTTTCGATTAAAATACTTGGCCACAAGGGCAGCCATATTCCTTGCATGGGCCGTATCTTCTCCCTTCCAAAAAAAAGTCTGTGGAAATGAAAAGCCGACCTGCTGCAAGGCATATCCCTTTTCCCCGTCCTCAGTCTTGCTTGAAAACAGTAATCCCCTCATGGACAGGGCCTCCAGTACAGCCACCAGTTCGGTGCGGTTTAGATTAACCCTGCCCATGATTTCATCCACATTGACCGGCTGTAAGGGTATTACTCTGGTCGGTATCGCCAGAGACACTTTAACTTCCATCGGACTGAAATTTTCCCTGAGAATCCCCACCAGATCTTCAGTTGGAGGGTAACCCATCCCGAGCAAGGAAAGATGATCGGCCAATTCTACATAAACATCTTTTTCTGTCATTTGTACTGCCCCCTTAAAAGACGGGCAAAAGGTTATCCGGCATCATGACGAGCATTCACGACAACCAAATCCGCACACAAAACGAATTATTTCTTTTCCCTCAATCCTATTGCGGGAATGTTAATATAATTCTGATAACGGATCTTTTGCAAGTTCCTTTTTCACCATTCTCTATTAAAAACTTTCAATGCCTATGATTATCTATTTTTTGTCTTTAGCCTTTCCAACTGCGATTAAAAAATCCACCTCCTTCGGGTCCGGCAGGCCCGGTGGAAAGAAGGCGGGCAAATATCTCATAGTATCCATCACGGATACCGGAAAAAGAGCCACTAATAAGAAAGTTGTGGAGGAAAATGAAGAGGAGGAGAAAGTGCTGAAATGCACGGAGACCGTTCTCCTTGTAGATGACGAGGAGATGATTATCAATGTAGGAAAACTTATGCTGGAGGAAATGGGATACCGGGTCCTGGTCGCGCAAACCGGGCAAAAGGCTTTAAGCCTATGCCGGAAAGAACAGAGCCGGATTGATATTGTCATCCTGGACATTATTATGCCGGATATGGGCGGGGGGCAAACCTACGATCGATTAAAAGAAATCAATCCTCACATAAAAGTACTTCTTTCCAGCGGCTATAGCATCGACGGGGAGGCCAGCGAGATTCTGGGACGTGGATGCAACGGTATTATTCAGAAAACTTTTAGCATTAAACAGCTGTCTCGAGAAATCAGAAATATTTTGGACCACACCCAAGCGTGACAATCCTTGTCTATGCCGGAACACCAAACTCTCACGACAAAGGGTTCTATTCCTTAGGTAGCCTTTCTTTCGGCGACAGTTTGCCCCTTTTTCTGGACATTCGAAAAACCTATCTGATAAAAAAGACAGAGTCCCACTAAACTAAATCAATTCTATTTTCCAGGTCATCAAAATTGTTAGTGATTCTAACAGGATTCAAAAATGAAAAGGCATCCAGATTTTATTGCCAAAGAATACTTTGACTACCTGGGAAAACATCTCCCACAGCATTCCGCCAGTGACGAGTTCTACTTTCTTCCCCGTTCCGAGATGGCCGTTCAGTATCTGAGCGTTTTAGACGTTCTCAAACCTGAAATGATTCAGGACCATGTCCGTTACATCCGTGACCTTCTGGCTGAAATCTCCTTGAAACAGGCAACCGACCTTGAGGGAAGCATTGATCTCCTGATTCTCAAACAAAGCATGGAGAGCTTCCTGAGGGAATTCGATGACGCAAAAATCTGGCAAAATGATCCAACTCTCTATGTCAAAATACCTCTTTTTGCAACCGATCGCATCATATCCAGAAGACATGGCGTAACAGATCAGATAAAACATGATCTCATCACCCTTTTCGCCCAAATTCCATTATTTCTCAGGCTGGCCTCAAAAACCCTTCGGTCCCCTTCTGAGGTCTTCCTCCGCGTGGCGATTAGTATGGCCCGGGATGCGATTTCTTTTTATAGCCGTGAAGTAATGTCGTTTATTGAAGAAAGGATGGATAAAAACGGAAAACTCATCAAAAATACCAAAGAAGTCTGCGAAGCACTGGAAGAATATCAATTGTGCTATTTTATGGGGACTTATGAAATTCTCCGACTGCGCGATAGATTCCTCTCTCAATCAGGCCCGAAACCTTTCCACGATACACTCCTGGCAGGAGGAGAAATACCGTTTCATCTCGTGGAAAAAAGACTTGAGGCGCGTTTTACAAAAAAGGAAGGCACCCGTCAGGAGGCCTGCCAAAAAAAACGGCGGGCAAGCAGCACCAAGAAATCAGGAGCCGAAACAAAATGAAAAAAATTATGGGATACCACGGCGAATGGAACATGGGAAGCCCGGGGGGATGGGAATATCAACGTATAGCCCAGCTTTTGGGAAAAATGGCCTGGGATTTGATTTTGGATAATATCGATATCGGTGTTGATATTGATTTCGGACATCCCCAGATCAATGCCGTGCCCGGCTTTGCCCGCATGATACTGAGAGCCCACGAAAAGTCCCACGGTAGAAATTCCGCTCATGCGGTACTCCTCGCTGAGAAGGAAACCCTCGACGTTGCACTGGAAAACAAAAATTTTGTTGACTACATGAATACACTTGACGGTGTCAAAGCCTCTCTGGCCGGACCGGGCCACCTTTCCGTAAAAAATGACAGGGTATGCTGCAGGGGTGAAGAAGCCACTGTTATTTTTATGGATTTTAACATGAATGTGCTTATCAAAATCGGGAATAAAGAAGATATTGGGCCAATCAAAAAGGCCATACAGCAAGGTATTCTGGTAAATCCCCGGGGGATGGAGCCTCTGGGTGCCAAGAGCCTGGTTGAAGTCATCACCGAGGAATACCATGATCTATTGAGCGAGGATACACGAGAGCATACACCCTGGACCCGGCAATTTTACCCACGCAGGACTACAGGGCCAAAAGGAGAATCCATAGAAGATCTTGTTGCGTGGACTGAGAAAAACTGGAAGAGCCTTGTCCTTAAACCCGTTCACGGATATTCAGGCCAGGGCATCTTCGTGGGATACAAGAAAAAGAGCCGCAAGAAACACATTCATACCGCACTTAGCGCAGGCAATTACATTGTGCAACAGATGGTTCCCTTATCGTTGTGGTCTGAACACATTACATGGCCCCTTCCTGAAAAACGAACACTTTGTATCACATTCAAAAAAAATGGATTACGGGCTCATGACAAATCGGATGATCACGGTTGCCGAAAAAAGGTAAAACCACACGAGCATTTATGGGCACATTGCCTGGAATTCCCTTGAAGTGCCACACGATTTAAACAATCAGGTTTGAAAATTTGGAGGATGCGAAAGTGGCCTTAAAGAATTACGGTCCCAAGAGAAAATCAGGGGGAAAAACAAACAGTGATAAAATAAGCCGCGTTGTTGCCGAGGCCCGCAAGGCTCAGGCAGAACGCGAAAAAACCTATCGTGAGAAATCCTTAAAAATCCATCCCTGGGTATGCGCCCGTTGCGGCCGAGAGTTCACAAATAAAAACGTGCATCTCCTGACCGTTCATCACAAGGACCACAACCATGACAACAACCCCCCTGACGGCAGCAACTGGGAAAACCTGTGTATCTACTGTCATGAGAATGAGCACCGCCGCTACTTAGACTACATAGAGGGAGACGGCGCACAAGCAGGCGAGGGACAAAAAGAGTCCCTAACACACAATCCTTTTTCCGATCTCAAGGATTTACTCAAGAAGAAGTAAGGCAATCTATTCTGCAAAGCCTAAAGAAATGCATTACCGAATACTCGCTGACATGATGGTTCTCATCCACCTCTGCTTCATAGCATTTTCAGTGCTTGGGGGGCTGCTGGTACTCAGGAGGCATTGGTGGGCTTTTATTCATATCCCTGCTGTCCTGTGGGCAGCCTTGATCGAGTTTCGGGGTTGGCTTTGTCCTCTTACTCCCATCGAGAATTGGCTTCGCCAGGCGGGTGGCGCAGCAGGCTATAAAACCGGTTTTATTGAGCACTACATTGTTCCCATTATCTACCCCTCTTCGCTCACCCAAAAAATGCAAATCACGCTCGGTCTTCTCGTACTGACCATCAACCTGTGTATCTATGTCTGGGTATGGTATCGCCTCACCAGTGCAGATCGCTAACATTTATTAGACATTAATATGTTCTATTTGCATATAATAGAGGCTATGGAAGAGGCAAACAAGGCACTGGTCGAACTCAAAGAGCGAAAAATCCGGGGAGCAAAGATCTTAAGAATCTATAAGCCCCTTTTGTAAACCCTGATGTTAGGGTAAACCCTATAGATACTTTTGATAAGGTTTGATCATCCCCTTTTTAATCCGCCTGGGAAATTCTTTTCTTATCGGGGGTATCTTTGAAAAAATTGTCATAACGTCGGCCATGAATCTCTTCTTATAATCCTTTTGCGGAAAATCATAGAGTCCGTGTTTTTTGTAGTAACTATGATCGGCCTGGAAAACCCCTCGCAAGCCCCCATAGATCTCATCACGGAAGACCTTCATCCCGGCTACTCCTAAAAAATTCCGGGGCCTTATATAACCTTTCTCGGAAAAACTGATTAGACGCCTGGCCAGATCAGTGAGCAGCATGTCCAACGTAGCCGAGTCATCATATTCATCTGAGATAAAATCCACCAGATGACTCTGCTGAATCTGGATCCAGCCCTCCATAACCTGTCTCAGGGTAGACGTTTGGCTCAATGGGCCGGAAATGATGAACCCTACCTGCTTGCTGACCAAAGACGGGGTATGGTTGTAAAAGAAGCTCCGGCAAAAAAACATATGCCACCTGGAAGACAAGTAACGGTCAACAATCGTGCCTGCATAAACGAGAATATCAGCGGTTTGCACCTTTGTCCGGTAAATCTCATTAAAGTCATCCTTACCATCGTACCGGCACAGATAGTCGAACCCGCAATGGAGACAGCCTAAGCAGTGTCCTTTGATGTTCATTTCGCTGATATTTATCACCTCAACCGGGCTTGAAAAAGAGTCCTTGAATCTTTCAAGCATCCGGCCCAGATTGGTCCGGCTATCCTCGGAGTCAGTGACAATCACTACTCTCTTGCCCTTATCATCAATTTTGTCCTGGGAGCGCGAAGGGACATAATCCAGGTTCCCGTTGATCATCGGTTTGTAGATTTTTGTAGCAGGGGCCTTTTTTTCAATGGCCTCAAAAAATGTAGAGGCAAACAGCGACAGTTTCTCCCTTCCCTCTTTTTGCATTAAATCACGCATATGAGCGGGGAATGCCCCCACAAACCTCATCTCCAGGTCGTCGCATATGGCACGCATATAATCATGGGCAGTATGATCAAAAAAGTGAATGGAGGTAGTCAAGACCGCGGCGGGCCTGTCTTTAAATGCATTTAACGCGCCCCTTTCCCATATAAGCTCTATAAACCTTTTGTACTGAGAGGGCACCAACAAGAGATACAGAGGGAAGGCCCAGAGCACCCCATCTGATGACCTGACATCATCCACGATTCCCCGAAAAACGGACTCATCTTTTTCAATCTTGTTGATCCTCTGAGAAGTATTTATGATTTTCAATTCATGCTGGGGGAATTTCTTCCGTATGTATGCCACATACTGCATGGTAACGCTTATGTCGCCCTTGGGACTTCCGTTTAATACTATAATTTTCATGTAACCACCTCCGCTAACAATGCGAATCGTAACAGTTCATTTTTTTGCCTACTGGACTGCTATAACTGTTCTCTACTGCTTTTACCTATCAACTTCCAGTTTCTGATTAACATAACTAAACCATATATTCCAAGTCCAAGCATGATCGAATCTTCATAAACACCGAATTTGGGTATCTGGATGAATATTGGAAACGGAACTGCCCAGAACAACAGTATGCCATAAATAATCCGGTTCACCCGTGGAAGCGCAGTAGTAAGCAGGAGCAGGCCGAATGCCGCTGTTGGGCAGGGGTGGGTTCCTACTATAATTAACTTCGGGAAATAATGTCCGAATGCCATGCCGAACAAAGGATAGAAGAGAATAACCAGCATAAAAAATACCGTAAGATATTTCTGCCACTTTGCCTGTGGAAGACAAAATTCCATCTTTTTCCTGTATATATCCAGAACAAACAAAATTGCCACAACTGTAAATAATATTCCGAAAAAATAATTGCCTGCCAGTCCTTTACCCTGAACTACAAAAAAGACAATCCCGATCCAGGCAAATGAGAAAGACAAGTATATTTTCATCAATAAATTTGAGTTCTTTCCAGGAGTAACAAATAGATAAATAACCAGTGCGATTGCGATTGTTATTGATATTATTTGAGCAGGCCAGATACTGGAACCATATGCTCCGATTATGCCCCACCATTTTTCTACTGGTATCATTTTATACCTCCTTTAATAGTATCCACAATTTGTTCTGTTTCCTTTATTGTTGTTTCCATCTATTACCTATTACCTCCTTCTGTTAGTTAGTGCCCATCTATTAACCCTGACGAGCAACCTTTTACCGTCCCTTATTGTTAAGTAGCTTAACTTATGGCTCAAAAAAATTTACCCGGTTATTTTAAACAGGGCATCACATTTACATATTTATAAATGAATCAGCATACACGTCTATTTCATCCAAAATCCTTTCAAAATCCTTTCGTTTTGCCGGTGGCATCTCACTTATCTTCTGAATAATACCTGAATCCATTGTTGAATGAAAACGTTCGTGCCCCTTAAAGGCGATCTTTCCCTCGGTCGTCAATCTTAGCAAAACCGACTTTTCATTTTCGCTGTCCTTGAATCGTACAACCAGATCTTTTTTTTCAAGCTTTTTTAGTTTCTGGGAGATAGCAGCTTTTGATATCCCATGTTTTTTTGCCAGTTGCGTTACATTAATCCCCGGGGTTTTCCCAATGGTCTCTATCAGGTGTATTTCTGAAGGATACAATAGTTTTCCGGTTCCAAAATCTCTCGGAATTTTTTCAATATAATTAAATTTGTTGATAATCCTGCCGAATTTTTCAATGATACTTGCATGGCTCCTTTCATCATTCATAATAATATAGTAAACCTACTTAACATAAATGTCAAGTAAAAAAATCAAATAAGCCATTTCTATAAAAAACAAAGGATCTTGTATCAATGAATATCGCAAAAAGGATAACTAAGTTCTGGAATATATATTACGGCTGGATTATCGTGGCCATCGCATTGGTCTCCATGGGTTTCTGGCTGGGCATTCGCAACAGCTTTTCTGTATTTTACGTCGCCTTGCTGGAAGATTTTCCCTGGAGTCGTGCAGACTCGGCCGGGGTCCAGTCCATAGCCCTTATCTCCTATACGGTATTAGCCCCCTTGGTTGGCGGCCTTATAGACCGTTTCGGGCCTCGGCGTGTGATCATACCCGGGATTCTCTTCCTTACTCTGGGATTGGCTCTGAGCGCAACCACAAAGACCCTCACCCAGTTCTATCTCTATTACGGCGTTATTATGGGAGGAGGCATCACATGTATCGGAATAGTATCCTACTCCGCAATTCTGTCCCACTGGTTTGAAAAAAAACGTGGCCTGGCCAGCGGAATAGCCGTTTCTGGGATGGGTCTCGGTACATTTCTGCTGGTCCCCGTCTCTCAGCGCTTTATCTCCTTATGGGGCTGGCGCCTGACCTTTATCGCCCTTGGGGCCCTGGCTCTCATAATCCTCATACCCATCAACGGACTTTTTTTGAAGCATAAACCCGAAGAAGTGGGTCAGTCCGTCGACGGAATAGAAATTGGAGATTCAGGAGTTAAAAAACGCTCCGAAGACACGGAAAAGAAGGCTTTAAACTCAGATTGGACACCTGGAAAGGCACTCCTATCGCCGGTTTTCTGGGCCCTGATGGCCTTTTGCTTCTTCTCCATCATCGGCATCTACGTTATTCTGGTTCACAATGTCAGATTTCTGGTAGATCAGGGAATCGACAAGATGACGGCAGCCCTCATTTTTGCCGTTGTTGGTGCAATTTCCTCTGTCTTTCGGATATTTTGGGGTTGGCTTTCAGACCGTGCAGGGCGTGAGGTAACCTTCACCTTAGGGATGATATGTGCATGTATAGGTGTGGGCTTTCTCATTTTGATTGAAAGGACCGGTTCCCGAGGCTTCATCTACCCTTTCGCACTCTTCTTCGGGATGGGGTGGGGCGTATCGGCACCCATGTTCATGTCCACGGCCGCCGATCTCTTCAAAGGCAGGATATTTGGATTCATCTATGGTTTAGTAGAGGGGGGTATTGGTGTTGCAGGGGCCTTTGGGGCATGGATTGCCGGATTCATCTTTGATAAATATCAGAGTTATCAGTGGGCTTTTGTCCTGACCATCATCGTCTTTTTGTTTTCCTGTTGCTTTATCTGGCTGGCCGCTCCCCGGAAAACACGCTCGTTTTGGATATGAATGCATGCATCTGATCGCCGATTTCTGTAAGTGGACCCCTTGCCTTTTCAATTGACACGCATAAGCCCTTCACTTATCTTGATGATTATCAAGTCGGTTTTCTATATTTTTCTTCACTCGATCTCATTTTCACGGAAAACAAATTTGACGGACTCGTAAAAGTCCGTCAATCCCGCAAAGCGGGAGGGTGAGGGTGGAACCATTTGAATTCA
>CAZIXY010000121.1:0-9548 GCA_964543315.1 uncultured Desulfobacteraceae bacterium
GATAGAACACGCTTGCGATTAGAAGAGCAAGTACAATGGCTGAGACATAGGTCCAGAACAGCCTTAGCAGAAGGATCAATGAACAAATCAGGAAGACGAGAAACAGTTTGGAACCTTGTTGAGTTGCCATGGATCAAAACCTCGGCCATAATATAGTGATGAATAAGGGGTTAGTCAAAACAAATTTGAACGGGATGGCTCCTTCCTGATCTGTAGCCTTCTCCTCTGATATCTGCATTCGGCTTTTCCTTGACTGTGCAGTTGAATTTGATTAGCTTTTTCTAAAAAATTTCAGGTATGGTTCATTTTTTGGGCTTAATACCATTTTCTGATTGCTTTGGCCGCCTTTGCATTTCCTTAAACCTTGAATAAAAGAAGACGGAAATTACCATGCAACAACTCAATGAATTTTTAAAACCCGCACCGGGGATTGACAGCGACAACCCGGTGATTGAACGGAAGGCCATGAATGTGTGCAAGGGCCTCAAGGAACCTTCCGAAAAGGCCAGGAGCCTCTTCTACTGGGTGAGGGACGAAATCAAGTATTCTCCCCTTGTCAATATCAATGATCTTCAGAATTACAGGGCAAGCCGGACCCTTGAAAGGGGCAGGGGATTCTGTGTTGAGAAGGCTGCGCTTTTGGCGTCATTTGCCCGGGCAACCGGAATACCGGCCCGGGTACACCTCGCCGATATTCGAAACCATCTTGTTTCGGACAGGCTCATAAAGGTAATGGGGACAAACCTGTTCAGCTGCCACGGTTACAGCGAACTCTACCTCGAGGGAAAATGGCTCAAGGCGACTCCGGCTTTCGACCTTGCCATGTGCCGCGAGAATCGCATTGTGCCTGTGGAGTTTGATGCCAGACAAGATGGGATATTGCACTCCCATAACCTGGACGGGGAACTGCATATAGAATATGTCAGAGATCGCGGCTTTTATGCAGGTGTCCCCATGGATGAAATACTAGCAGACTGGCTCCATGTGTATGGGATTGATTCCCTTGAGAGACTGAAACGATATTTGGAAGAAGAAAAAGACCGGATTGCGAGCCGTGATCAAGAAGTATGATGTCGATTAGATGTGTCCGCAACCCCCGTAAAAAATGAGATTTCATGGAACTTGAAGAACGCCGAAAAATTGACCGGATGTTCAACCCGCGAGGCCTTGCGTTTTTCGGCGGGGCGGCCACGGAAGATTCATTCGGAAAACTGATTATTTTGAGTCAGATTCAGTACGGCTATGAGGGAGGACTTTATCCCATTTCCTCTAAAGGCGGGGAAATAGCAGGGATGAAGATCTACAGGAGCCTGAGCGAGGTAGAAGGTCCTGTGGACCTCGCCTCGATTTCAGTCCCTGCCAGGGCAGTACCCGAGGTAATGCGGGAATGCCTGAATCATGGGCTTACGGGTGTCCAAATCCATTCTTCCGGGTTTTGCGAAACATGCGAGCGCGAAGGCGCCGCCCCCCGCCGGAAGTTATCTCAAAAGCCTTGTAGGAACACTTTCACGACTCAAGGAGGAGTCCGGAAAAGAGGTGGTAATGGTGTTTGACAACCGGGCATATATGCCCGAGGACGTTGCGGTTGAAGCGGTGTCAAGGGAGATGCGCAGTCTTTTTCAGGCCGAGGGTATACCGGTCTATCTAAGCGCTGAACGCGCCCTCAGAGGTATATGGCATGCATCAACGGCCATGAGAAATAAAAAGGCTCCCTGACCGCTGATACATCAACAACCTTGGCCGGGAATCATATTCCCTTCTTTACCCGAATCCTGGCCTGTGCCCTGAGTGCATGAGCTTCCATCTGATTTTTGGGAATGCTTGGCTGTAAATCCTCGGGTTTTCGTTTCAGGCTTAATGCCTCGCCGGGGCATGTTGACACGCACAAGCCGCAACCAATGCAGCGTTCACTGTTTATGCGGGCTCGATCATCTTCCATTTCAATGGCATCCATCTGACATCTTTCCAGACAGGTTTGGCAGCCAATACATAACTCACGGTCTACCTCCGCGATAAAAGGGGATGAAACCATGGCAGCCGGTACGGGATGCCTCTTCAGGTTGAGAAGGACCTGACAGCAGTCACCGCAACAGCAGCAGATATTCACGATTTCCTGGGAATTACTGGGCTGGAGTACCAGCCCCTCTTCTTCGGCTTTCTTAATGATGTCGAGTGTCTCCTCAAGGGTGATAACGCGTCCCAGGCCGTTACGCATATAATAATCGGCGGCCCATCCGAACACCAGGCACGCATCCATGAGCTTTCCGCAGCCTCCTCCTTTAATCTGATGTTCACGTCGACAGATGCAGGGGGCGACTGCGAATTTTTTCTGCTTCCTGATCAGGTTCTCGGCCTGCTCGTAGGGCAGGACTTTAAGGCCTGCGTGGATGGATGTGCCCACCGGTATTGTTCGGAGCTGCGGTACAAGATCGAACGCGTCTCTGGAAAGGATTGGAAGATAGTCTTCCATATCTTTAATGAAGTTCTCATCCAGTTCATTAACATGGTATTCCCATATACCGACAACAAACTGGGCAGCCATATATGCATGGGGTCTGTCCGGTGTCTCTATGCTGAATATCAATCCTTTTCGGGCCATGGCTTTCAGCCTTTCAGCCGCATCATCGGCGGTGAGCCCCGCCCTTTCGGCAATGACCGTTGCTGGCTCTAGTTTGAGTGTCAAATGCTGGGCCAGTTCGGCATCTTCCTCGTTGAAAAGTCGTTTCAAGATGCGTAATTCAACGCCACTATCCGTTGCAGGAAAGCCTCCGGGTAATTTGTCGAGATGTTCTCTCAGCCTATCATAGACATCACTCATGGATTTTTCCTCCTAATGTTCTGATTAACATATCGGATTCCCTGATCTGATTGGCGACATAAGTCCTGAACATCCATTCATTGAAAAAAGGAATCCCTCTTGACATAGATGATTGGAAGGGCATAATGCCCGAACCACACGAAAAAAGCAAAACAAAATCCAATGTATCGCTATCTGATCGTGCTGAGTATAGCCTCTACGGCGGGACTTCAGGCGTGGCTGACCCTCTTCAACAACTTTGCCGTGGAAGTCGCCGTGCTGGGAGGAAAACACGTGGGAGTGATCCAGTCAGTTTCTTGGCCTACGCCACTGTGGAATCCAGGCTTATCGTGGCGGTTCTCTACATTCTGGACCACGTCTTTTTCAATTTTGCCATTGCCATCCGCACATATTTTCAAAAGATAGGAGATCCCAGGGACATTGCGCCGAGCATGGCCGTGGGCTTTACCATAAATCACATGGCGGCGGTTTTCCTTCCCGCAATCGGTGGCCTGTTGTGGATGGTGGATTATAGGATTCCTTTTGTGGCGGGGGCGGGAATGAGCCTGGTATCGCTGATAGCGGTGCAACGAATAAGATTTTTTTCGTAAAGGTGCCCCGTAAATCTACCGGATCCCCTTTCTTCTTGCAATCATAGCCCGCATCATGTCACCGGCATTTTCAGCGTGGTCGGCGATGGAGCCGATTATTTCGGCAAGTCTTACCAGGTGAAACAATCCTATGGGGTCGGTTTCAAGGGAAAATATCTTTATCTTGAACTCGTCTTCGAGCAGATCGGCCTCGTGTTCTCTCTGACGTAGGTTGGAGATGATGCTTTTTACTATTTTACGCTGCTTTTCCGAATAGCTTTCAAAGTATTTTTTTGCCTCCGCCACCATTCTGTTCAGCTCTTCGATAGGCTCAATCACGGAGTCCACCATGAGAAAAAGTTGCTTTTTGATTTGTTCGGATGTCATGACGATCGCTCTGTATGAGATCCAGTCCAGTGCTTCATGAACGGTGTCAAGGACCTTGTCCTGCTCTCTTAGGTACATGAAGAGTTCGAATTTGTTTACCGGCATCCTTGTCCCTTTTGGAATATGACCACGGATTCTGCGTTTTATGGCATCGGCCTCGCTTTCCAGATTACCGACCTCCTGTCTGTATGCGTCGAATTCCTGGCATTTATCCGAGGCGAAGCATTCTATGGCCTGCTGAAACGTCCATGCGCACTCCTTGACCTTTTCCGAATGTTCCAGCAAATCTTCAAAAGGTGATGACAAAAATATGGAGATAAACGGAAGTCGCATCGGTCCCTCCTTTACATGAATTTTGATTTTTTTAAAACCATAAGGCCACATCCTTACTCGCGTAGCGGGATTTTAGATGGGCGTGGATTCGTTACTTTGTATCATTGTTTTTTCGCAACACAAAGGACTCCCTGAAAATATTGAGCATGTTTTGAGTCTGTTCCGCTATCCTGCGGCTGTTTTCAGTCAACCCGTAAAAAAGTATGCTCAGGCGGGTTTTTGATTCATTTCTTTGTATCCGCAGTGTTTGGTTTTTATCACATTCCGAAATAAGCTTTTTCAGTTTGTCACACTGATTGGAGACATAGTCATAATCGACCATTTTTCTTCTCATCAGCATTATTGAGGTGTTCCACAGGAGACGAGTCAGAAAGGTCTTGATATGCCTCAACTCTTCTTTCTGAATATCTGTAAATCCGGAGTGAAAATTTTCAAAATGCTCGCAAGTTCGCGTGATCATGTCATTCTGGCACTCGACAATGGACTTGAGCGCACCTATGGTGCGCGAGTATTTATGCGTGTCATCAATATCCTTCCTGTTGAGAAGATAAAGGGTCTCAAAAATATTCGCAGTAATTACATTTGACCAATTTTGAATATTTTTTAACTCACTCCTTGTGTTTCGCAATCTTTCAAGGTCTTTCGAAGATGCCGCCTCAAAGGCGATTCCCAGATTATCACTCATGCTCTTCAAAAACCGGCCGGTCTGATCGAAGGTAGTTCGAATCGCACTGTCCGCATCGGTTACCTTTGTCATGCTGAACGCCTCGATTGCCGATTTTTCTCGTTCTTTTTTGAGGTGGTAACGCGAGGTCGTAAAAATCAGGTATGCAACAAAAAGTAAAAGGCCGATAATACCCGGGAGCCTGAGAAAATAAATAGCCAGCGCAAAGACAAGGGACGTGATAAACGCTGCGAGTGCCGTAAAAAACCATCCCCCTATGACGGTTATCACACCGGTTATTCTGTAAACAGCGCTTTCCCTTCCCCAGGCCTGGTCGGATAAGGATGTCCCCATTGAAACCATAAATGTCACATAAGTGGTGGAAAGCGGAAGCTTCAATGAAGTGGCGAAGGATATAATAGCGCTTGCGACGATCATATTCACGGAGGCGCGCAAAAGGTCGAAAGAGGGTGTCTTTCCGTCGAAGGTAGGAGCGGCTCGGTATTCATCCGGATCGAGCCGAGCAGAGGCTTTCCTTTTCAACCATGTGGGCAGAATCCTTTTTGTAAACTGTAAAACCGCGTATGCCTGGCCTACAATAATGCGTGACAGGATGGACGAACCAAATCGTTCGATTCCTTCATTCTGCCTCCCCAAACCCAATTCGGTTTGCGTGACAGTTCGTGATTTCCTGGACAAACATAATGTGGCAACCATTATTGCCCCTGCAAGTAGAAGCAGAAATGTGTTGGACTGTATGGGTTTTTCCAGGGCCTCCATTGTTATTGCTAAGGGATTCGTGGAGCCTGAGGCGACCTGATACGAGGTCAAACCCGCCAGGGGAACACCGATGAAATTTACAAGGTCATTGCTGGCAAAAGACATGGCAATTCCAAAAGTCCCGATAAGCACTATCGGTTTCAGGATATTGATTCTTGTTAGGAGCGTCAGAAGCTGAAACAGGATCGCGAACAACAGGAAATTGGCCGACAGGATGGTCCACGTGTGCGTGTGTATCCAGACCACGCTCTCGGGCGTAAGAAAGGATGTGCCTTTTGCCCCCTTTATGAGGATAAAATAGGTTATCACGGATAGGGCGATACCTCCCCACAGGCCGCTGTACCGCTTCAATCTTTTTTTGTAGTCAAATGTGAAAAGAAGGCGGGTCAAAAACTGGATAATGGCGCCGGAAAAAAATGCAATCACGACCGACAGGAGAATCCCCATAATAATCGCAAAGGCCTTGGCGGTGTTAATATAGTTTACCAATTCCGCATAACTCTCACCTGCCATATGGATTTTGATCAGAGATACTCCCACGGCAGCTCCCAAAAGCTCAAAAACAATAGAAACGGTCGTAGAGGTCGGAAGGCCGAAGGTATTGAATAGGTCTAAAAGGAGGACATCGGCAATCATAACCGCAAGGAAAATGGTGATCAATTCGGGCATCAGAAAGAATTTCGGGTGGAAGATGCCCTTCCTTGCAACCTCCATCATACCGCTGGAAAAGGTGACACCTGCAAGGATCCCCAGGCTGGCAATGATCATTATAAAATAGCGCGGTGCCACCCTGGAGCCTATGGAAGAGTTCAAAAAGTTGACCGCATCATTGCTGACACCAACCATCAGGTCTAAAACGGCAAGACTCGCCAGTATTATTATCGCTAATAGATAGAGATTCATGACAGCATTCTAAAAATTGGAGTTCGTGTGAAGGGAAGGTTATGCCTGTGTTTTTGCATAAATTGTCGCTCAGGCCTTTTGGCGTAGGCAGAGCACGTTTTAACGGCATGCCATACTATTATAAACCATGTAATATGCATAATAAAATAGACAAGAAATGTTAATAAAAAAATAAATAATTAATTGAAATATATAGTAAAATAAGATTAAAGGCTTTATATGTCAATTGTTATTTATAGGTATCTAATGGTATAGTCAATAATGGAAATTATTTTTGTTTGTCAAAAGCATTTTTTTGGCCCTGTGCACGAGTGTGTACCATATCTTCAGAAAAAAATTTATGGGAAAAGCATTTAAAGAAGAATGGTTTTGCATTAAAGGTTGCGCATTACAGGCTTTTTGTTAAAATGCGCAAGCATCCTTGACCTGATAGGCCAAAAACGCTTATTAAAGTATCTATGAAGTAATGAAGATTGTAGACGAAATCTTTAGAAATCAAATGGAGGTTAAAAATATGAAGGACCGGCCCCATCCACTGACTTTAAGCGGGACCTTTCAGTACGACCTCCACGCATCCTAAAAGCTACTATTTGAACCTTATGGTCATACATGAACCTTCGGGTATCAAACTAACCTTTAGGCCATGAAGTATTCGAAAAAAATGAAAGATGAAGGAGATGATAGACAGAAAATAAGGGAACTGACTCTGGCGATTATGGAGAAGGGTGTGACCGGTATTGCGTATGAAACCGTTGAACGACCCGATTGGAACCTTCCGATTCTCACTCCCATGAGTGAGGTGTCAGGGCGCATGTCGATTCAGATAGGCGCACAGTATCTGGAGAAGACCCACGGCGGACGAGGGAAACTCCTGGGAGGTGTTCCCGGGGTTCGTCCGGCCGATGTGACGATTATAGGCGCCGGGGTCGTCGGGACGAATGCCGCCCAGATGGCCCTTGGCATGGGTGCGCATGTGATGATCCTTGACATCGACACGGAACGTCTGAGGTATCTGGAGCAGATGCCGAGCGGCCGATTCACCACACTGAGTTCAAACCCCCTGAACATAGCCGAGGCGGTAAAGAGGGCAGATTTGGTCATCGGGTCGTGTTTCTCTGATCCAGGCCTTCGTGCAGTCTTCGGTTTCAAAAGTGTCCAGACCCCAGAGCCCTTTAGCATCATGGAAGAAGACATCTTTATCGGAAATTTCAATCCAAATCGGATCCCTTGATGCGCCGTGTATCATAGTCACATCAAAGCCGGTTCGGGCCATATATTCGGCGACTGTTCCCCCGGAATAGGATTCGGAATAGAAACCGGTTTGGGGTGATTTCGTGTAAATTCCGTAGCGGCATGAACCCCATATGGGTGTACCGGAAAAAGGGCCGGTGGACAGAATAAGATGATTGTCAGGACTTAGCTGGTCAACCCGGGGTGGATTGTATTTCAAAAGAAGATGTGTGGATAGCCCCTTGCCGCCCAAGTATTTCTCCAGGAGTTCGTCGTCGATAGGTTCCACCTTATAGTTAAGGCTCGAGACATTAATGCTTAAGATCCTATTAAAAAAGCCTTTCATAAATTTCTCCTCTTCCGGTCGCTCTTAAGTTAGGATGATTTTGATCAGAGGGCTGCTTTGTAAATTTCATTTGCATCTTCAAGGGTGATCTCTCGGGGATTATTGGCCAAAAGCCTGGCAACCTTCATGACGCCCCCAGCAAGGCCGGGTATATCAATTTTACCTCCTTTCCTTTAGTAGAATTGGGCCGTTGGTAGGTTTATTGGGGATTCTTTTTCATACCAACAGGTTGGAGAATTTGTTTCTCCCTCATGTTGAAGTTTATAATGATAAAAATCTTTTAAGTTCATGATATCAATAGGGGAATACCCACAAGCCTTTCGTGACATCATGGACCTAATCGTGCAGAATAGAATAAAGGAAAAAACTGAAAAAAGGAAGTGCCAAAAGGAGTTTCCATTCCAAAATATGGACTGTTTTTTCGTAACATGTTCATCAGTTTTTTATATGGGAAACCTTCAAAAGTTTCGATGCCAAACAGTAAGGAAGGCAAAGTTTCACGGATCTAACGGCACATGACGGCGGCAAAGAAAAGCACACCCAATGCCGTGATCATCAATGCGGCAGCGGTTTCAATACCCCCTTCAACGATCAGTGTGAACTTGGGACACGGCGACAGGATTTTTAGGGCATATTGTTTTCCCGCAATTCCAAAAACACCCACCGCTGAGATGGTAAATGCCATACCCAGAATGAGTGAAAAGGCAGGGAGGAGCCCAAGTCCGATTTCATTGAGCGAAAGACAGAAAAGTATCACCAGGACCACACCCGGGCAGGGTACGATGCCCACGGCAAAGGCCATAGCGATATAACCTCTTTTATTCAAATTAAAGTGAGCCCCACTATGAGAGCCCTTATCTGTATTCGTCTTGATCAATGCCAGGATAGTCCTGGACAGAAGGATCGCTCCAAGCAACGCGATAAGCGCATAGCTTATAATCTGTGTAGTCCTTGTCACATGATCAAGGGAGTTGCTGATCCCTTTCATGAGTACCACATGAACGATCAACACCAGAAGGACCCCGCTCATCCCATGGAAGAATGCCGCCATATTGCCCAGAAGGATTCCCCTTGATAGTTTGCTTTTGTGTGAGAGCAAATAGGATGCGGCAACGGCCTTGCCGTGACCCGGCCCCGCCGCATGGAGCACGCCGTACGCAAAGGCCAGCCCCATTAACACGAAGAGCGGACGCACGCTTCCGGTTTCTTTTGCCTTTTTGGTCAGTAAGGCCATCTTCGCGTTAAGCCTTTGTTGCCAGGCGGATATCTTGTCCAGGAAGGGATATCTCGGGGGTGCTTTGCGTTCCTGGGATATATCCTGGGAAGGACCTCTTGAAACGAAAGGGTTTTGGGCATCCACATAAAACGGGCACAAAAAAGGTCCAAGTAGGATTATATAAGTGAGCAGCCGCTTAGTCATTTTTTTCCTGAACTCAAGAATGACGGACTCGTAAAAAGTCCGGCAATCCCGCAAAGCGGGAGGGTGAGGGTGGAACCATTTGAATTCATTTCAAATGG
>CAZIXY010000122.1:0-9461 GCA_964543315.1 uncultured Desulfobacteraceae bacterium
TACCTTATTGGAGAGTGGGGAGGATTCCCCTGAGCAAAGATACGCATTTTGTTGATGAAGTCCAGAACATCGTGGGCGAGACCTGTACCATTTTTCAGAAAATTGAGGGGGGGCATCTCATTCGAATTTCCACCAACGTCATAGGCAAGGACGGCAAAAGGGCCGTTGGAACGTTCATTCCTTCGAGTAGTCCTGTGGCGGAGGCTATTTTGGCAGGACGTTCTTATCGGGGGCGGGCCTATGTAGTGGATGACTGGTATATTACTGCATATGAGCCCATTAAGGGGACGAACGGGACCGTCATCGGAGCCCTTTATGTTGGTGTCAAGGAACAAAAAGCCAGATCCTTAAGGCATGAGATAAAGAGAATCAGGGTCGGAGAGACCGGTTATGTCCATATCCTCGACAGCAAGGGCTTCCTGAAAGTCCACCCGGCCAAAGAAGGTCAACAGATAATTGATTCAAGGGATTCGTCAGGTTTTGAATATATCCGTCACATGGTTGAGGATTCCATTTCTCTGCCGGAGGGTAAGGTGGGAACTATCCGCTACCCGTGGATCAACCCTGAATTAGGAGAAAAAAAGCCAAGGCAAAAGATAAATAAATACATTTATTTCAAACCATGGGACTGGATTATAACAGCTGGTACCTATGAAGAGGAAATCTATCACTCGCTGTACGAAACCGAACAATTTATTGTGATCATGGTTGTCGTGGGGATAGCACTGGCCTTTATTCTGACTTTTACGTTTTCTAAAGTGCTGACGAGGCCTATTCAGGAGCTTACGGAGGTAACTACCAAGATGATGGGCGGAGACCTATCCCAGAGGGTCAGGATACATGGGGCAGATGAAATCGGCCTAATGGGGATCTCTTTTAATCGGATGGTTGTTCAGATTCAGCATCACACCTCCAATCTTGAGAATATGGTTGAAGCAAGGACCCAGGAACTTAAGGAATCAAGAGAAGAGTATCGTGAGCTTTCCCGGTTTCTGAACAGCATATTGGATAGTGCCACTGAATACGGAATTATGGCCCTTGATTTTTACGGAAAGATCATTGAGTTCAACAAGGGAGCGGAAAAGCTCTTTGGGTGGACAAAAGAGGAGGTACTCAACAAAAAAAGGGCGGAGATCACGCTGCTTCCCGAGGATTGCGAAAGGGGCATCCAGAAAGAGATGTCAAAACGGTCAAGGACGGAAGGCGTCTGTGAATTGGAGATAGATCGGGTAAGAAAAAACGGTGAGCGTTTTCCGGCCTTAAGCACCATCACCGCCATTAAGGACCCGTCCGGTAAGACAACGGGTTTTGTGGAGATAGCCCGGGACATTACCGAAAGAAAGGCACTTGAAAAAGAACTCCGTAAGACAAAGGAATTTCTCGAAAATATTATGGAGAGTTCTGTTGACGGGATTGTGACAACGGATCTCAAGGGGAAAATTACCTATTTGAACCGTGCCATCGAGGATATGCTCGGATACATTAAAGAAGATCTTCTGGGGAAGCATATCTCGCGTCTTTATGTAAGAGGCATCCAAGAGGCTAGAGATGTTATGGAGCTTTTACGGGCAGGAGAAACGGCCGGAAATTACGAGATGGAGTTAAAGGGAAAACAAGATGATATCCTGTCGATCCTGACGTCCATTTTTCTCGTCCGGGATGAGGACAGCAAAGTTATAGGCACGGCAGGAATCTTCAAAGATGTTACAGAACAAAAACGCCTGGAGGCAAAGCTTAAAGCGGCCCAGGCCCATCTTATCGAGGCCTCAAAAATGCGAGCCCTCGGGGAGCTCGTCGCCGGCGTTGCCCATGAACTCAACAATCCTCTTATGGCCTCGCAGACTATCCTCCATGTGATCCTCAAGAATCCACAGGAAGACTGTCCCAACCTGGAGCGGTTGGAGCTAATTCGGAAATGCAACGACCGGATCGAAAAGATTGTTGAACACTTGAGAGAATTCTCCAGGCAGACCAAGCCCGAGTTTCGTAAGCTTGATATAAACAGGCCCATTGAGAATGCCTTGCTGATAACGGGCCAACAGCTCTTAAACCACAACATCTCGGTCGTGAAAAAATTGTCTGAAGATCTGCCCGAGGTCCTGGGTGATGCGAATCAACTCGAACAGGTCTTTCTCAACCTCATTTCCAATGCGAGGGACGCCATGGATACGAGCGATTGTCACAAAAAGGAGTTGACTATTTGTTCGTATATACATGAAGATGAAGAAATTCCCATGGTGGTCGTATCCATAAAGGACACGGGTGTAGGAATTCCGGAAAAGAATCTTGACAAGGTCTTTGAACCTTTTTTCAGCACCAAGCCTGTGGGCAAAGGCACCGGCTTAGGCCTTTCCCTCTGCTACGGAATTGTAGAGGCCCACGGGGGAAGAGTTGAAATCAAGAGCCGGCACTTTAAGGGGACGGAGGTAAGGGCCCTTCTTCCAGTTGGTTAATCGTGAAAGGAGTGAGACGATGGCAAAACGTATTCTAATTGTAGATGATGATGAAATGGTTCGCATAGCTTTAAATGAACTCCTCAGGCCGGAAGGTTATGAGGTCGCAATTGTTGCCAGCGGTAAGGAGGCTCTTGAAAAAATCGATGAAAACAGCTTTGATCTCTTGATGCTCGATATCATCATGCCCGAAATGGATGGTTTTGAGCTATGCAGGAGAATAAGGGAAAGAGAAAATTACAGGGAAACGCCGATCGTATTCTTGACCGCAAAGAGCCGAGAGGAAGATAAGGCCGAAGGGCTTGAAGCGGGAGCCAACCTTTTTTTGTCAAAGCCGATTTCCCCGGATAAACTCCTCGAGATTGTATCGGATACAATCGGCTGAAAAATCTTTTGATAGTCCAGTACCCTTTTCTTGGAACGTGAGCTTCGGCATTTGGAATTAGCAGTTGTCATGCCTTCTTTACTGTGTGCATGCATTAGCGACAGATCTTGATGGATTGGATCAGGTCATCGAGCGCTCCGTTATTATCCATCAACTCCGTAAAATACCGGACCTTGATTTCATCGTTGGGTGAAAGGGGAGGCGTGTTTTGGTCTAAACGTTCCAGGACGGAAAAGGTGTCGCCTTTTACCAGCATAAGGGGGATACCCGCACTTTCCGCAGTCTGCAGGAGCTGGGGAGCCGGATTACGACCTCCGGTAAGGATGATTCCCGCAACAGGGCGACGGTTTGGGATTCCCTCTATCTCACTATCAGGAGAGGGGGCAAGGAGGATTATTTTATTGTAGGCTCTCTTGAATAGCTTGAGTTCCCCAACAAGGTCGGCTGATCCGGCTGTCATTCCACTTACCGTTCGGTCAAGATTTTCCTCACCCCGAAGGATTTGGCCATCAATCGCCTCCCTTATCTCCGCGAGACTACGGAATGTAAGGGCCGGATCTTCCGGCAGGGTGGTGGTGATCGGTATTCCTTTCCGAATAAGGGAAGGAACGACCTGATCCCTGATCTGCTCAAGTTTTTCCGGCGGAACACGATTGAGGATGATACCCTTGATTCTGTTTTTTAAAAGAGAACTGACGGATAAAAGGGAATAGATGGACCTGGACGTCTCCCGGTAGCGATTAACGAGAACGAAATCGGCCGCTAGACCGTTTATGAGAGAAATGTCGGAGACATGGCAGGAGATATCGTCAAAGAATAGTTGCCCGGATCCCATTATAATGAGCACGTCTTTTGAAATGGAAAGCTCCCTGGCAAGCGAACATATCTCGTCGAAAATCTCTTTGGATTCCTTTTGTCTCCAAATGTCTTCTGTGGCGAGATAAGGACAGATCTTTTCAACGGGTTCGTGAAGTTTCAATACATGTTTAAACAGAAGTGCGTCAGGATCGGTCCAAAGGCCTTTTATTTGGACAGGATTAGTTCCGAAGGGTTTTAAAAACCCGACGTTGAGGCCTTTTTCCACCAGCCTCCGGGAGATAGTCCAAGACACAAGGCTGTGGCCTGCCCGGTCTCCCGTGGAGCCAATAAAGAGAAAAGACATGTGGTTATTGAACCTCCCAAAAAACGCCGTCTCATTTGGATGCATTCATTCACATCTGGTAGCCTGGCATGTCCACGGTTGCCAGCAAGATGTGGGTTGCAAGTTGTGGAAAAGTACGGTTTAAGCATTATAGAAATTTTGTTCTCAAACATCAAAGAAATTTTGAAATGGTACTTTAACAAAAGTCCGGACCGGTGAATAAACATAAAAATGTGGCTTTCTCGAAAATTTTGTAGATAATAATGGCTACAAAAGAGTGTTGACAACTGTAATTGTATTGAGGGACAAAATGTGCGTTTTCTCCACGGAGAAGCAGCGCGAAAAGGAGGTGCGAAAAATTGTTGGTGAAATACTGGATGAGCAAACCCCCTATAACGGTTGATGTGAAGGCTTACCTAAAGGAAGCGGATGAGCTTTTGAAAAAAAACAAAATCAGGCAAATGCCGGTTGTGGAAGACGGGAAGCTGGTTGGATTGCTTACGGACAAAGATATTAAGAGGGCAGAGCCTTCGGAAGTCACCAGGTTTGAACACATTACCGAGCTTTATGGCATGATTTCCAATATTCAGATTAGGGATATTATGAGCAAGGACCTTGTTACAATACCTCTCGATTACCCCATTGACAAAGCCGCCAGGGTTCTGCTGGACAACAGATTATCAGGTGCTCCTGTCGTGGATAACGAAGGACAATTGGTGGGAGTCATAACGCAGACAGATATTTTCAGGGTGTTGGTTTCTTTTACAGGCGTGGACAAACCTGGGATCCAGTTGGCCTTTGAGTTGGAGGATCGCCCTGGTTCTATCAAGGAGGTGACGGATATTATCAGGAAATATGGTTGCAGGATGTTCAGTATCCTGACAAATTATAAGTTTGCAAAGGAAGGCTACCGGCTCGTGTTTATTAGGGTGTCCTATTGTGTCTGGGAAAAAATTGAACAACTGGAGGAAGAGTTGAGGGCTGCGGCGGACCTGCTTTATGTGGGGGATGATCGGGAAGTGGAATAAAAGAAAACGGGGCTGGTCACTCAATTAGCAGATAGTGGAATCTCGAGAAAAAAATAAACTTCACCCGGTAATCAAGGGGTTGAGGATATTCATTGTCTTGGCTGTTTCGTTGGCTGTAGCTATTTTGTTCATCAGGACCCGTCCTCATCCGCGGCAGAAGATCGCTGAAGAAGCGGTGCCTCTTGTTGAGATTGTGGAAGCACGCAGGATTTCTCCGCATATGATCGTTAAGGCTTACGGTACGGTGCGTTCGGGGGAGAACCTGATTCTCACTGCGGAAGTAAAAGGCAAGATCATTGAAATGGCGCCTGGCTTTGAGGAAGGCGGCACTTTCCTTAAAGGATCTTTTTTAATGCGTATCGATCCCCGCACCTATGCCCTCAACGTTGAAAGGCTCGAATCTGAAGTGGCGCGGTTGGATGCGGAAGCTGCTCGGATATTACAGGAACAGGAAAACCTGCGGTCCACACTTGAGATCGCCAAGGAAGACATGCGGCTGGCCAGGGCCGAATATGATCGTAACCTTTCCCTGGCAAAAAGAAACGTTGTTGCCCAGAACCAGATAGATCAAACTCGTCAGAAATGGCTCGTGAGCCGAAAGAAGGTCCAGGAAACCGAAAATGCCCTTGCCCTCATTAAACCGGGCATCGATCTTCTGGAGGCCCAGCGCAGGACCGTTCTTGTACAGTTGAAAGAGGCCAGGCTGGGCCTGGAAAAGACAGTTATAAGGGCGCCTTTCGACAGCAGGGTTAAAAAGAAACTTGTGGAAACAGGGCAGTATGTGAATGCGGGAGAAAGATTGGCAAATATTTATAATGTGGGCATTATGGAGGTTGAAGTGAATATTCTTCCGCGGGATGTGGTGTGGCTTCATTTCAATCCTAAAATGTCGGTGGGTTTTAAGGAAAAAGCCCCGGCGAAGGCCCGTATAACATTTGATACTCCTGCGGGAAAACTTGTATGGAACGGCTTCCTATCAAGGGTGAAGGGACAAATGGAGGAAAGTACCCGCACCCTGCCTGTTGTCGTGCAGGTAAAAAATAGTCATCCCGGGCAAGGCCATATGATTTTACCGGGAATGTTCGTAAGCGTGGAGATCACAGGTAAGAAGGTGGAGGATCTGTTTTATCTGCCCAGAAAAGCAGTTCGTGAAGACGGCTCCGTTTATGTTGTGGAAAACGGGACAGTGCGGTTGAGGTCTGTGAAAATTGTGCGTCGGGTGGGAAATCATGTGTATGTCAAAGAGGGCCTTACGAACGGAGATCGAGTTGTCACGCTTTTCCCTGGGGTGGCATCGGAGGGTATAAAAGTCCGAATATCAAACAGTGAAATGGGCGGGGAGAAAGGCAAAGAGCCGTATTCGTGAGGCTTGGCATGGGACTCTTCTCCATGACGCATCTACTCCTACACTGGAAGCGACCCTCGCTTAGGTCTGCTGGAACTTAAGGAGGTGGATACCATTAGGCCGTTGCCCTGCAGACCGCGACTCGGGTCGCTGCGCAGAGAGGAGAAAATTTATACGAAAGATGCGTCCTTTCGAAGAGTTGCCATTCCCTTTAAAAGCCCCGCCCTTTGGGCGGGTGTTCTGTAATGATCAGGAGGTGATAACCGGATGAAAGCGGTAGCCCGGTGGTCGGTTGAACACAGGGTCACGGTAAACCTGCTGATGGTCCTGGTAATCATTGTCGGAATCATGAGCCTGTTCAGGATGAAGCGTGAGGTGTTTCCCTACTTCAGCCTTGATATGGTGTCGATTCAGGTTGTTTATCCGGGTGCCAGCCCGGAAGAAGTTGAAGAAGGGATTATTGTTAAAATAGAGGAGAAAATTCAGTCGGTTGAGGGCATAAAGAAGATTGTCTCTACGGCACGGGAAGGATCAGGGTCGGTCGTACTGGAACTGAAGGAAGATGTGGATGATGTCCAGAAGGTAGTCGATGAAGTCAAGACTTTGGTGGACAGCATTGATACATTTCCGGAAGAGTCTGAAACCCCGTTGATCCAGGAGGTGACAATAAAGGAAGAGGCTATTAACCTTGCGGTTTTTGGAGATGTATCGGAATTTGCCCTTCGTAATGTCGCTGAAAAGGTGCGTAATGATCTTTTGCTATACAAAAATATTTCTCAGGTAAATTTAGCCGGCATAAGGGACTATGAAATTTCTGTGGAGATTTCCGAGGAGGATCTAAGACGCTACGGCCTGACTTTTGATGAGGTGGCAACTGCCCTGAAGAAAGGCAGTCTTGATCTACCCGGTGGTATAATAAAAACCGCCGGCGGGGAGGTTCTCATTCGATCAAAGGGCCAGCGTTACACCGGCAGGGAATTCGAGTCCATTCCCCTTATTACCCTTTCCAGCGGCACCATTGTCCGCCTGGGCGATGTGGCCCGGGTTGTAGACGGATTTGAAGATTCCGATCAAAAAGGCCGTTTCAACGGCAAGCCCGCAGCCCTGGTACAAGTTAGAAAAACCAGGGACGAGGACATGGTCGGTATTGCCCGCACAGTACATGCCTATGTCCGTGAAAACAGACATGCCCTTCCTCCCAACATCAGGATTGAGCCCTGGGGTGATCTCTCCTTGCTGGTCCAGGACCGCATCGACCTTTTGAAAAGAAACGGTGTTCAGGGGATAGTACTTGTCTTTTTGAGCCTGGCCATGTTTTTGCGTATAGGCCTGGCTTTTTGGGTCGCACTGGGCATCCCCATCTCCTTCATGGCTGCTTTCTGGGTGCTCTATTATTTAGGTGCAAGCATCAATATGATTTCGCTCTTCGCGTTTATCATGACCCTGGGTATCCTGGTTGACGATGCAATTATTATCGGGGAAAACATCTACGCCCATTATGAAAGGGGAAAGAAACCCATTGACGCCATAATTGATGGAACCGGGGAGGTTGGAATCCCGGTGGTTATGGCGGTAACCACATCTATAGTGGCGTTCATGCCGCTTCTATACGTAAGCGGCATCATGGGAAAATTTATCAAGATTCTTCCCACTGCCGTGATCGTTATCCTGGCAGTTTCGTTATTTGAGGCATTTGTCATACTGCCCGCTCACCTGGCAGAATCTCTGGAACGCAGCTATAGCCGGCGCGTGACCAGGAAAAGATGGCACACACGTTTTCAGGATCGTATCCATCGGGGCCTTCAGCACACAATACAGCATATCTACGCTCCCGCCCTGACCTGGGTTCTGAAAAACAGATATTTCACCCTTGCCCTGGGCGTAGGAGTACTCATTATAATACTGGGTCTTGTTGTCGGCAGGCACGTGCCCTTTGTCCTGCATCCAAAGGGTGATACCAACTATATTCAGGCTGAGTTGAGTTACCCGTTAGGCACACCCGTGAGCATGACCGAGGCCGCCATCAAGAGGATCGAGAATGCAGTTCCCCGGTTGAACAGAGAGTTGTCCGGCAACAGGACAAATGACAAGGATATTGTATTGTATTCATTCAGCCTCGTGGGGACGATCGCAAGACGCGGCTTTGAGGGGCCCGAGACAGGGAGCCATGCGGGTCAGGTTTTTCTTGAGATCCTGCCTTCGGAAGAACGAACTGTAACAGCCAATGAGGTGCTTAACCTCTGGAGGGCCCTCGTGGGAGAAATTCCCGGTGCGGAGAGACTTGTTTTTACCACCCTAACCGGAGGGCCGGGAGGCAATCCTATTGAAATTCAACTCATCGGAAGTAATTTCGTTGAACTCAAGCACGCGGCCGAGGAACTCAAGGTTGAGATAGCTCGATACAGGGGTACGTTTGACGTTACGCACAACTTTAAACCCGGCAAAACTGAAATTACACTCAGGGCGAAAGAGGCGGCACGTCCTCTGGGAATCACTCTGGCTGATATCGCCCGCCAGGTAAGACAGGCATTTTATGGGGATGAAGCCGTTCGTATCCAGAGGGGCAGGGATGATGTCAAGGTCATGGTTCGGTATACCGAACCGGAGCGACGCACTCTTGGCACTATTGAAGAAATGATGATCCGTACACCCAGAGGAGAAGAAGTGCCTTTTTCAGAGGTGGCCGAGATTGGGTATGGACGAGGCTATTCGGCAATCAATAGAATTAACAGGCACCGACAGATAACCGTCATATCCGACCTGGATGAGGAAGTTGCCAATGCGGAGCGCATCGTGGGCGAATTAAACAGCGGTTTTCTTCCCGAATTGGTCAGACGTTATCCCG
This sequence comes from uncultured Desulfobacteraceae bacterium, assembly GCA_964543315.1. Taxonomy (GTDB): domain Bacteria; phylum Desulfobacterota; class DSM-4660; order Desulfatiglandales; family Desulfatiglandaceae; genus JAFDHL01. The sequence continues at coordinate 9,198 of CAZIXY010000122.1, forward strand.
GCATAAGGTACACGTTTGAGGGCCAAAAACAACGTACCGATGAATCGGTGTCCAGCCTGTTCGAAGGATTTATCATTGCCATTCTGGGAATCTACCTGCTCCTGGCCACCCAGTTCCGCTCCTATATCCAGCCGGTTGTCGTTATGGTCGCTCTGCCCTTTGGTATGGTAGGTGCGATCCTGGGCCACCTCGTAATGGGTTTGGATCTCACGCTTATGAGTTTTTTCGGTATCGTGGCACTGTCCGGTATTGTGGTCAATGATT